>CAYFTY010000078.1:0-2343 GCA_964346045.1 uncultured Bradymonadales bacterium
CCTCGTTCTTCTGCTCCTGGCCGTTCCTCAAGTTGCGGGCGCCCAGGATTTGACACCCGAAGAGATCGAGGCATACCGCGAGGCTGCGGGGGCAGCGGCCGAAGCATACGCGGCAGGAGAATATCGAGATGCGGTCGAAAAGCTCGATGAAGCACGGGCCATCTACGATCATCCCGACCTCACCTACAACCTCGGCCGCTCGTACCAGAACATGGGATGGTGTGCCCGCGCGCGGCAGCAGTATCAAGAGTACGTCAAACGCGATGACGTCGGTAAAGACGACAAGCTCAAGGTCGGAGAGCAGCTCCAGACCTTGAGTTCTTGCGTCGAGTCGCGACAACTTGCGATCGAGTGCGAGCCGCAAGAACTCGACGTCTCGATCGAGCCTCGGCAGGACGAAGCTGCGGCCTGCGGCGCGACGCTCACGATCACGCCGGGACGCTATACGTTGACGGCCGGCCGAGAGGGGTTCGCCGATGATGTGCGCACGATCTCGGTTACGACCGAGAGCGATGATTTCAGCATCGTGATGTCGCCCGAAGTCGCCCATTCACTTTCCGAGCCCCTGGTCTCGGATTCGACCGAAACCGATGACTCAGACTGGCGGCCGATCACTGGATGGTCGATGGTTGGAGCAGGGGCATTGATGATCGTGACAGGGCTCGTCATCGACGCCACGAGTTCACGCACCGACGACCTCGAATCGGCCGGTTCGACCTCGTCGATCGGTTCGATCGAGTCGGATGCTTCCTCGCAGCGTGGCCTGATCATCGGCCTCTATGTGGGCGGAGCGGTGGTTGCGGCGGGTGGGGCAGGCATCTTGACCTGGCATATGCTCGACACCTCCGATTCTGAGAGCGATGTCGAGCTCGCGATTTCACCCACCATCGATGGCGTCGTTTTTCATGGAACCTTTTAATCGGTGGATGCAATGCGCATTCTGCGCCTTCTCTTCGGGCTACGCGAAGAAGTCGATCGTAAAACCTACGTCATCGCGGGTCTGACTCTTGCGGTGATCAAATACGGCATCGATTTTGCGGCGGTCTATTTCACGACCGGCAAAATCTGGACCCTCTGGGCCTATCTATCGCCCGTCCTGATCTTTCGAGAGGAGGCGATTCGGCCTGCTCCTGAGCCACTACTCTGGGCCATGGCTGCCTACGCGCTGCCTTTTGCCTGGGTGGGTCTTTCGATGAGCGTGCGTCGCGCGGCGAATGCCGGCCTCTCGCCGTGGGTTGGCGTGGGCTTTCTGTTGCCTGGCCTGAACTGGCTCGTGATTCTGGTGCTCTCGTTTGTGCCGACGCGGGCTCGATGGGTCAGCAAAGAACACGAACTCGTGCCGTTGAATCTGAGGAATGCGGTCACGAGTATCGGTCTCGGAGTCGCCCTGACCATGTCGATGGTGGCGACGAGCGTCTACGTGCTTGGGGATTACGGATGGTCGCTCTTTGTCGGGACTCCATTCGTGGTTGGAATGGTCGCCGGATTTCTGACGAATCGCGACGGCAAGCGCAGCCTGGTTGCTACGGCTGGCTCGGCGATCGTCGCGATTGGCCTGAGCGCTCTCGCCATTCTTCTTTTCGCGCTCGAAGGCATTATCTGCATTGCCATGGCCGCTATCCCGGCAGCGATCGTTTCGATTGCCGGCTCGTTCATCGGTCGGGCCATCGCACTCATGAATGTCAGGGGCAAGAACGCGGCCGGCGTTGGGCTCGTGATCCTCTCGTTGCCTTTCATTGCAGGCGCAGAATCGCTCGACACGTCCAATCCTCTCTATGAAGTCGAAACAGCGGTCGTCATCGACGCCTCACCGCACGAGGTCTGGGATGCGGTCATCAACTTTTCAGAGCTCGACCCGCCGCCCGCGTGGGTTCAGCGAACCGGCATTGCCTATCCGATCCGCGCGCGCCTCGATGGCGAGGGCGTGGGAGCCGTCAGGCATTGTGAATTTTCGACCGGTGCTTTCGTCGAACCGATCACCGCATGGGAGCCCGGGGTCAGGCTGGCTTTCGATGTCCGCTCGCAGCCCGATCCAATGCGCGAATGGAGCCCTTATCATGCGGTGCACCCACCTCATATCGACGGCTATCTACGCTCGAAACGTGGCGAGTTTCGCTTTGTCGAATTGCCGAACGGAACAACACGTCTCGAAGGGTCCACATGGTACGAGATCGACATCTCGCCGCGCTCTTACTGGTCGATCATCTCAGACTCGCTCATTCATCGGATTCACCTGCGCGTGCTCGAGCACGTCAAGAGGCAGGCCGAGGCAGGCTAGTACGAGGACTAAGCCGAAGTCCGGCGCGACACAACCGTTGGCCCGTCGCCAGCGCGCTGTGATAA
>CAYFTY010000078.1:2443-10042 GCA_964346045.1 uncultured Bradymonadales bacterium
CATCATGTTCGTCATCAAGCGTAAGTTCAGTCCGAACGTCCAGATTGATGATCCCGTGCGTGGAATTTTCGAGATTACGGCCACATCGCAGCCCTCGACTGGCGCGGTCTACCAGAACTTTCAGGCCACAGGTGTGATTCACGTCGAGGGACAGCCCGCCCGAGCGGTGTCTCACCAGGGAATGGTGAAGACCTCGCTACACCCGACGCCCGGCATGCAACTGCCGGTGACGGTGTCGGCCTCGGACCCGACAAAATTCCGGATCGAGTGGGATCAAATGCTCAGTTCTGAAGAACGTGGTCTGCTTGCCGCCGAGGAGCGCGCCCGACAGATCAACGAATCGAACCAGCAAAACGACTCGAGCTGGTAAAGATTCCTCGTCACCAGCCGTCGAGGTCATCGATGGGTTGGTCGAGCGCCGCCGAGAGTCGTTCGAGGACGTCGTCGGCCGAGTCCGCCTCGATCTGCAGCGCTACGACGAGAAGGGCAGGCTCGTCGCAGAAGAGAGCCGAGAAGGCGGCGAGACCGTCGAGTCATGGAGCGAAGACGCCAACGAAAATCTGTAGCATGGATCGGGGCTTTGGTGGTTCGCGTTCCCGTGTCTCGAGCGTCGGGACGGCGACGCCGCCGAGCAAAAAACGAGAGCGTCAGCGTCTCTATTGCACGATGGTCAGCGTCGCCATGGCGTTGAAGCCCGGCGCCAGATAGCCCGACCCATGGTATCGATACCGCAGGTCGGTGAGGTTTTCGAAAGCCAGATCGAAGCGCACGGCCTTGTATTGAACCCCGCCTCTGAGGTTGAGCGTGGCCCATCCATCGCTGCCCGGGCACGGCTGGCCGAGATCATCGTAGAGCACGCCTGGGCTCACCTCACAAATTCTCAGGTCTGCTTCGTCGCCGGGGCTCACCTTATTTTGCGATGCAGAGCCTTTGACATAGAAGCTCGTGTACCAGTGCGAGGTCGGCTCGTAGCGCAGACCGGCGGTGTAAAAGATCGGCGTGAGCCGGCGCGGATTCTCCCAGAGCTCGTCGTCGCCGCCCCGCAGGCTATGGAGCGGGCCTTCTTCGAAATTCGGGTCGCGCGCGTCAGCCTGTACCGCCCCATCGATGTACGAGGCGCCGCCGTAGGCCGAGACGCCAAAGACCGGGTAGCTACGAAGCTCGATGTCGGCCCCGTAGAAATACGCGGAGTCGCGGTTCACGCGCTCTCGAATCGGTTTCCCGTTGATCTCCGAAGCACCGTCGAGCGTGGCCGCCTCGCGGGTGATTTTATCGGAGAGAAGCGAGGCCCAGATTGAGGCTGATGTGCGCAAAATTCCGTCGAAATCGAGCTTCGTACCGAGCTCGAAGGTGTCACTGCGCTCGGGGCCGAGGTCGGGATTGGGGACCTCGAAGAAGTTGCCCGTATCACCGAGCACTGTGGTCTCTTGCAGGTTGGGCGACCTGAAACCCTGGCTCCAGTTGAAATACACATTGCTGAGCGTGTCGTAGTACCACGCTACGCCCGCCGAGCCAACGACGCCGAGGTGATCGTACTCGACGTCTCCGAGCTCGGGGGTGACATTGGGAGCAAAGGCCTGAATGGAATCGAGCCGCACGCCTCCACGAAGCACGATCTCGTGATTTAGCGTCATGAACGGCGTATGCTCGACGAATCCGTACACTCCAAATTGGGTCGTATGCGAATCGGGCTGAAAGTTCCCACGGTCACGCAGGTTGGGCTCGAATTCAGGACTTCGAAAGTCGATCCTTTCAGACTCGATGACCTGGTCACGGTAAAGCTCAGCTCCCCAGTTGATGCGGGTTCGCCAGGGTTCGATATGACTCGAAAAGCCCAGGCTCGTACCCAACGTCAGCGTCTCGTCCTCGTTGAATCGCCGTCGGTCGACGAGTTCGTCTTCGAGCAGCGCACAGCCGACCGGCCGAGGTGTGACTTCGATGCCGTCGTCGTTGGCCGACCGCGTGCAGCTGTAGCGCGTGACGGCCTCGGTCGTCCGATGCGCCATGAGCTTGAACTGGATCTCGTCGACGACGCGTTCCCCATCGTGCTCGTAAGTGAACCAGACTAGATCATCGCGATTTTCGTAGAAGCGAATCTCACCGCGGCCGAGCCGATCGACACGGGGCGCATCGAGGACGTTTCCGCCCATATAGTTGACGCGCAGTTGCGAGCGGTCGGTGAGTTTGTAGCCGATACCGCCGCGGAAATAATACTCGTCATAATCGGACTGCCTGAGCGTATTTCCATCGAGCGACGAGGCGATGATGTCTTCACCGCCATGTTCCCCGACGCGCAGGTCGTCGTGAATCTTGAAGCTTCCGCCGACGAGGGCTCCGAATTTTTCACCGCGAGTCGCCGCGTCGATACCCGCTGCGTGGGTCATGTCCGCAGTGCGAAAATGGCCGCGCGCATCGATGGTGGTGGTTCGCTTCTCGGGGATTTTGTGCGGGAAAAGCTGCACCACTCCACCGAGTGCATCCGAGCCGTAGAGAACGCTACCTGGCCCTCTCAACACCTCGATACGCTCGAGCGCCCAGGGGTCGAGGGTGTTCAGGTATTGGATGGGGCCGGTTCGGAAGGTCGTCTGATTGAAGCGAATGCCGTCGACGTAAATGAGGTTTTCGGCTCCTATCTGCCCTCGCAGAAAGAGGGTTCCTGCCCCGCGATTGGTGCTCTGAACGAATATCCCGGTCTCCTCGCCGAGGGCGTCATTGATGTTGATGGGCTGACGTTCCTGGAGGTCTTCCTGTGTGACGAGGTTGGTCGACCGATCCGCTGCGAAATTCGGGATGGGTACGCGGGTCGTCGTCACGACACGAAATTGACGCTCAGAGAGGTCCTCGTCTGGCAGGGCCGGGGCTTCCTCATCCTCGATCCTGGTGCCACTCGGACCTGCTGGCCTGGGTTCGAGCACGGTTGGCGCGGGCTCGCCATCCTGTGCCTCAAGAGCCGTCGGAAGGCAGAGGAAGGCGAGAAGACCCAGAAGACGCGGCATACGTAAAACTCCGAATGTCAGAATGGGCATATCGTACGAAAGATCGCCTGTCTGGCAACTGCCGAAATGCCGAGGGAGCGAGGCACGAGGCCTCGCTCCATGTAAATTACCTCTGAGGGCTCAGGCATTGATGCACCTGATCCGCATATCCGCACGCTTCGGTGTCCGGCGAATCTGGATCCAACTCACCCAGACAGTTGTCGACCTCGAGGTCACAACCGGGGCGCGGCCATTCCTCGTCGGGGTCGTTCAGTGTGATACCGAGTTGCACGAGTCGAAACACGATCGACGCATGCTTTCGATATCGCGACTCGGCGGTATCGACGATCTGAAAATAGACCGGGTCTTCGATGCGGTCGGCGGCGAGCACCAGCCCGGCCGGCGTGAAGTCGAAATGCCATTTGCGAAAATGCTCGTCGACGATCGAATGCGGGCCCGCATCGTCGTCCGTGAAAATATATTCGAGCGTGAAACCTCGCGATGTCTTGACGCGACCCCTGAAAACGAAGTCGTTGGCATTGGTTGCGATCGGGTTTAGCCATCGATAGATGAACGCCCGGTGCGTTCCGCCGAAGTTCGCAAACCCGGGCTTGAAGCGCACCATGGCGCTATGGACTTTATCTCCCCGTCCTTCGTCGAGTCGCATCAAAATCTGCGTGCCCCTGGCCACCTCGATGAGCTCGTCGGGGTCGAGCACGACCTCGAACTCCCGAGGCGTCAGTAAACGAGTTTTCAGGTGGTGATGCGGCCGCAAGAATGCCTCGAATGAAATGATGGGTTGATCGGTGCGGCCGGTGAAGACCCAGCGACGTTGCTGGTTCAGGTCGATGACGCGCATCCTCGATTCGACCGTGAGTCGAATGTCGGCGCCACGAGCCGTCCAGGCGACGGTCGAGTTGTCGGCCTTCTCGTCGCCGTATTGAAGCGTGCGTGTTTCGCCCCGGAACTCTCCGCTCGTGGGGGCGTCGTCGTGATGGCCACAGCCTGTCTGAAAAAGAACGGCTGCGGTGAAGAGAAGTAGAACTCCCAAAAAGATCGTTCGATCCATATTGATTTCCTCCATGTGGTGGGCGCCGGACACTCCGGTGCCTTTGAAGAGGTTTTCGGCCGAGCCCTCTCGAGCGTTGCGACTTTTTTGGGTTTTTCTCGGAGCTTTTGTTTAAGTGTTTGGTATTTATTGGTTTTACGCGAAACGGGGATGTCGGTTATCCCGGGCTGTCTGGCGAAAGTTGATCAACGGAGAGCTTGCGTCGCTTCGCCGACGATAGGGCTAACTTCGGGCCGGCGAGGACACGGATGGTCAGACCCGTTGCAGTTCTGGTAGGGTCTTTTCATTGAATGATGTCGTTTGAGGCGGACATGAAGAGACACTCTATCCTGCCCATGTTGTTGGCACTCGCCGTGATGAGCTGCTCGGATACCGAGGGCGACGCATCGCGCGAGATCGTCGATATCCCGCGACAGCAAAACACCGATGCTCAACCCGGCGGGCTCTTTCATGACTTCGTAATCGACGGAAAGACCGACGCCGCCGGACACCCGGTTGGCGCGGAAGTCTTCAAAGGGGCCGAGCGCTGCGAGCCGACGACCGGTATCGACGCCAAAGTCGGTATTGCGGCCGAGCTACGTTTCGACGAGGCCGGCGTGCTCTGTCGGGCCGAGACACAACGCCTCGGAGATGGAACCTTTGCGCTGAACACCCGCGCTCTGATGACCCAATCCAAATCGGAAGCGTTGGCCGACGAGACCGAGATTCTCGAAATTTCTGTCTTCGATCTCGACGGTGAAGAGCTCGCCAGCCGGGCTGTCACGGCTGCCGATTTTGGGGAGCTCGGCGCCGAGCGCGACCTGGCCGTGACCTTCCGTCATCGCGGGGATTCTCCCGTGAGATTCGAAGTTCGGTGGACCGGGGTCGCGAATGCACGTCTGACTTACGTCGAGGTATTTCGCTCGACTCCGCGGTTGGTGATATCGCCGGCATCGCAACCTCTCGAAGTCGAGGCGGGACCAACCTTCGAAATCGAGATGCAAGATCCTCCGCCCAATCTCGGCTTCGAAATCTACTGCAACGACCTCGATATCTCGCAGACCCTCGTCGATTTGCTCGATGCCGGTGATGCGATCTGGACCGACACCGAGTTTCGCACCCTTGTCGAAGTACCCGCCGATCTCTTATTTGCCGAGTGCACGACGCCGGCACGCGTAACCATCCGAGCGCTCTCGGGCGAGTGGCAGCACAAGACCAGTCGGGTCACCTACTACGACGAGCCGATTCCCTGTGCATACGTCGGAAACGCCGATGGAACACGAGTGCTCGTCACTGGATTCGAGCCCTTCCCTGCAGATTCAGACCGAGACAACAGTTCGAAAGAGGCCGTCGAGGCGTACGTCGCCGGTGAGTTGCCGGCGGGTCTCAGCGTGATGAAAGCGATTTTGCCCGTCGAGTACGATGCCGCTGCCGAGCTGGTCGAAGATATGATCGATCGGTGCGAACCCGATGTCGTGGTCGGCTTTGGTCAGGGGCGTATGGTCGTCGACCTCGAGACCACGGCCTACAATCGCAAAGATACGGCGGCGGTCGCCGGCGGTGTCCCTGATAACCGCGGTTTCGTCTATGGCGGCGCACCGATCGTCGAGGGCGGGCCGGCCGAAATGGCGACTGGGCTGCCTGTCGACACCATTCTCGAGCGTTTGAATGGAGCGGGCATCATGGCCCGTCAGAGCAGCGATCCGGGGCGCTACATCTGCAATAATATCTTCTACGCGACGATGAACGCAGTCGCTCAACGGCCCGAAAAGCGGGGCGGTTTTGTGCATCTTCCCCGAATTCCTTACGTCGGCGAGGCCGAGCGAGAAGAGCTTAGGCAGACCGTTGCGGCCGTGGTCGAATCGACGGTCGAAGTGCTCTGAGAGCCGCCTGAAGAGGCGTTTTGCAGGGTCGTCGAAGAGATCCGATACGCTCCAACCGTCGATCATAATAAATGCTCCGCCCGGCTGGCTGGTCTCGGCGCGCGCTCCCGCCCATTGGCGGAATGAAGACTGTGGCTGGATTGCTTCCCGGACAACCGGTACAACCATCCTCATGGAGGTTGCTCACGTGACGATTCAGCGCATTGCCTTGCTCCTCATGTTCATCCTCGCCGCAGGGTGTTCTTCCGACGAGCAGTCCAACAACGCGAATAACGCCAGTAATATGGAAGGCCCCGACGTGTCGGGCGATCTGCAGAGCGACGGTTCTGCCATGATCTGTTCGCCTGGCGAGAGACAATGCCTCGATCTGGTGACCTCTCAACTCTGCAATGGGGACGGTACGATCTGGGTCGATCAGGAGTGCGACGATGGCGAGCGATGCAATGAACTCGACGGTCGCTGCTCTGAAGAGATCTGCTCTCCCGGTTCGTTTGGTGAATGCACCGAAACAGGACTGATGCGGTACTGCAATATCAGCGGCACCGAATACGTCGAGGAGGCCTGTCCGGGCGATGCGCCGTGCGAGAACGGAGCCTGCGGCGACCCCGAGTGTGAACCCGGAACACTTCGCTGCATGGATAAGGATCAGCTCGAGATCTGCAACGAGGCCGGAGCACGCGTGCCGGGCGAAAGGTGTCCGATCGGCACGGAGTGCTTCAATGGAGAGTGCGAAGAACTCTGCGAGCTGAACAAAAAGGTCTCGAGCTATATCGGTTGCGAATACTGGTCGGCCGACCTCGACAACTACGATGATGCGCTGAGCCAGCCCCACGCGATCGTGGTCTCGAATATCAATCCCGAACTGACTGCCGAAGTTCGTCTCTTCCTCGGAGAGAGCGGTCAGGAGCTGACGGTCGGACACGGCGATGTCCCCTTTCAACGCTCGATTCCGCCGGGAGAAGCCGCGGTCTATTCGATCCCGGTGGGCTACGACCACTCGGGTACGCGCGTGCTCAAAGACAAGGCGATTCGGGTGACGGCGAATATCCCGATCATCGCCTATCAATTCAATCCGTTGAATAACGTCGACGTCTATTCGAATGATGGCACTCTGCTCTTGCCGACCAACGCGATTGGCAAAGAATACTGGGGGATGAGCTGGCCATATCGACAGGGCCCCGGCCTGCGTGGCTTCTTGACTGTCGTGAATTCTTCGGGACAGCCCAATCGCGTCACGGTGAGTCCTACGGCGCAGGTGCTGGCCGGGCCCGATATCGCAGCGATCGAGCGCAACGAGGCTCGTGAATTCGACCTTGCTCCGGGAGAATCGCTGAACCTGACTGCTTCGGGGGCCGAATTCGAAGAGGCGCGCGAACGTGGGTGCCTCGTCGATAGTGAGGGCCCGCCCGAGAACGTAGTTCCCTGTCCCGATCTCACAGGCACGCGGATCACGGCTGAGCATCCCGTGACAGTATTTGGCGGTCATCAATGCGCCAACGTGGTGCAGGGCGTCGACCGCTGCGACCATGTCGAATCGATCTTGCTGCCGGTCACCGCATGGGGCACCACCTACCTGGGTACGAAGTTCAAACCCCGGGCGGGTGAAACGCTGCCCGAGCCTGATGTATGGCGTGTACTCGCCGCCGAGGACGGAACCCGCATTCAGACGGACCCGCCCATCGACGGCGTGCAT
>CAYFTY010000079.1:0-10041 GCA_964346045.1 uncultured Bradymonadales bacterium
GCAAGGTAGAGTGGGTCTGCCGCAACTAGCAGGGTATCAATGGGCTCTCGAGGACCCGTCCAGTCGAGCGGAGCAACACCTGTCAGCGGCTGAATTTGTAAGTTCGAAGGCTCCGCCATGTTGATCCAGAGCAGATCCTTTCCGACAGGTGACCGGTCGTCGAGATCTGCCAGTTTGCAGTCCGGCGGCCCGGGTGTATTCGCCATACCAAAGGCCTGTTGGTACGCAGGTGCGTCAGCGCCGGTCGAGTCACCACGGAAAACAAAAACACGCGGTGGATTCGTATCCGTGATATCCTCAACACCTACGACGATATCATCGATCCCGTTACCATCCGCGTCGGCCACATCAAGACAGGTCACCTGTGCATTATCGCCAAACGGGAACTCGTAGGTGACGGTGTAGGTAGCCCCCCCTGCCGTCAAAATACGCAAACGGTGCCGTAGTGGGCTGAAGGGATTCGTTTGCTCGATGAGCACGGCATCGTTCTGCCCGTTGATACCATCCACATCGGCTCCAGCGATCTTGATTGCCTTCTGACCGCCCCCGAACGGATCGAGAATCTCTCCACCGAAAACACCCTGCGCGTGCGCGGTGGAGCACACAAAAAAGGTCAGAAGCGCTGGAAGAACACTCCAGCTCAACGTGTGGATCCCCGTTTTCTCTGTCATTTCGCTATCCCGATAAAGTTCTTCATGACCTTGTCGACGACGCCATATGTTTTTGTCCGCGGTCGCATCTCAACCACCGTGGTCAACGCGGCCATTGGCAATCACAGCTGCCCGACAACTCTACCGCATCCGCGGCACCACAGTCGCCGAAACGGTGATTTCAACGAGAAGGACCAGACTGCCCACGATAAGAATCACTAACATCTTGAGCACGAGGGTGGAGCGTTCACTCAGCATCATAAGCCACGTCCTCTGCTCGGGGCCCGCCAGGGTTCCCCGGTTATCTAAGTTTTGAAGTAATTCCCTGGCCTGATGGTACCGAAAGCCCGGGTTGGTTTCAACGAGAAGTCGCCCAGATTTGCTCACTGAAATGCGTCGCAACTCGAGGCACAATAACCGATTCCGTTGGAATCGAGCGGCCCGAGGCCTGTGGATGCACAGAAACTTGCGACCTCGACAGAGTCACATCCGCGAGCGTCCTCGAGAATACAGAATCGACGACAGCGGTTTTCGAAATTGATCTGGCTGCACTCCAGACCTTTCTGGCATTTGAGATCGTCGGACGCAGGGTCGCAAGAACCACCGGGCGCGATCGTGAAGCTCGCCATCTGATCGAGAAGACATCGGGGTCCGAACTCGGGGTCCGGCGGGGCGCTGATCAGCGCCAGATCGCAGTTGGTGCCTTCCCCCTCGGGTCCTGGGGGGCAGTTCTGGAGAATGAGGTCACATGACTCCGAACCGGTCGGTGGTGGCATGAAGGGCCCGGGACAGACGTCTCCATAGGGGCCCGGCAGCATCATATCCGGCTCGTCAGCCATATCCGGCGGCATGTCGGGACCGAGATCGGGCTCGGTCGGCATATCGGCCGGAGCATCGACGACCTCGTCCATGTCGACCGGCATGTCAGGACGCATCATATCGCCAGCGTCGCCCGTACCCACGTCTCCCTGGTCACTGCCGTCATGATTCGATGAATCGAGCGGGCTAAACGGCGGAATCGACGAGAGTTCGGGCCCACTCTCGAAGACACATGCACTGCTCATGAAGAGCATGACGACGATGGCGAGTAGGTTCTTAAACATGGGCTGCTCGACTCCGAGGCGACCACGGGCTCAGGGAATTCGTGTATTCCCATGGTGGGGACAATATGGGGCTAAGCGTGCCATGAAATCGAACACGTCACAATCGAAGGTCCTACTCACAAAACTGGCATCGCAACGTCCATTGTGATAGCACATCTGCGGTGTGGCCGGTTCTTTTTTCTGCCTGCATTGGATTCTACGTATGTTCCGGATCGAAATTCGAATTTTTCCCCTCTTGGTTGCTCTCGCGGCTCTTTTGGTACTGGTCGGTTGCAGCCCGGACGATGAAGTTCTGCAAGGTGACATCGGCGAATTATGCAATGGTGCCGACAGCGACTGCCGAGCAGGGCTGGCCTGCGTTCAGGGAGTCTGCGATACCCCCGGCCCCCAACCGCTCTACTCATGCGACGAGATTTGCACGAGGCTTGCCGGCTGCGGCTCTCAAGAAAACGAGTGTGTCGGAAATTGCCGGGCGACCATCCGTGATTGGAGCCTCCGAGCCAAAAACGAATTCGGCGCATGTCTGGTCGAGGACCTGACCTGCGAAGAAGTACTGGCAGCCGACTCGGTTCCCCAGGTCTGCTACAGCCGCATCGAGATCCCCGAAGAGCGAGCCGCAGTCTGCGAGAGTCTGATCGAAACGGTTGTCTCGTGTGACCCGAGCGTAGACCTGAATCCCTTCGCACGTTCGTGCAACGCGCTGGCGCGAACGAGCCCCGAAGCCGTCTGGGCCGAGACCGATCGCTGCGTCAATGCGCAGATGACCGGCATCTGTTCGGGAATCGCGACCTGCATCAACGACGTCTTTGCGCCTGAGCCTGCGCTGGTGCTTCCGGACAATAATGCGCCGACCCCAGTCGACCCCGAAAATTGATGCCTCGATTCGCACTTCATATCCTCGCCTTGATCATCGTTACGCTCATGTTGGGATGTCGCGCGGACGACACGATCAAACAGGGTGCCGATGGGGAGTTTTGCAACGACAGCGATCTCGACTGTCGACCCGGGCATATTTGCGACCGAAGCTTCTGCCGCGCCCAGGCGATCGACGGAACCAATTGTGAGTCGATGTGCCAGCGCATTGCATTTTGCGAGGCCGACGAGCCGGATTGCCTGCAGACCTGCCTGGCTACCATTGCCGGCGGATGCTCGGCGGAAAATCCATGCCCCTGGAGCGACGAAGCCGTAGACACCTTCGGCTCGTGCATCATCAACGATCTGAGTTGTGCCGAGCTTCAATCCGGAGACGCTCCGCAGATCTGCTATGAGCAGATCCCCTTGAACGAAGAACGACGCGCCATCTGTGACGGTCTCATCGAGGCTGGGACCTCGTGTGAGCCAGGCGCAGATACCGTGAGACTCAGGAGCGCGTGCTACCGACTGGCGCGGACGACGACAGACGAAGGGTTCGCCCGAGTCGACGAATGTACCGACCGGGTCGAAGACGGATTCTGCAGCGAAATCGAGGACTGCCTGAACGCCGTCTTTTTGCTCGACCCTCCGCTCTCTCTCGGGGATGGGTCGCTGACACCGATGGACACTGACTGATGGGACTCACACTCGAACAACTCGATGTACCGCGTTGGGGTGGTGAGGTGCCGCAGCGCATCGAGCGTGAGCCGATGCGCCTTGGGCCCCATTGCATTGCAGAGACACCGGTCGTCCTCGCGCCGATGGCCGCAGTAACCAATCCTCCCTTTCGCATGATCTGTCGCGAGATGGGAGCCGGACTGGTCGTCACCGAGATGATTTACGCAAAGGGATTGGTGCTCGAGAACGAGCGCTCCATGGGAATGCTCGATATTCGCGATGACGAGCATCCGGTATGCGTGCAGATCTACGGGAAGGATCCCGAAACGCTGGCCCGGGCCGCAGAGATCGTCCAGAAAGCTGGCGCCGACGCCGTCGACCTGAATATGGGCTGCCCGATGCGAAAAGTCGTCTCGAGCGGGCATGGTGCGGCGCTTTTAAGGACGCCCGATCGCGTTCGAGAGATTTTCGAGACCATGAGCAGCGCGGTCGACATTCCCGTGACAGGGAAAATCCGTGCGGGTTGGGAGGATTCGAATGCCATCGAAGTCGCCCAGGCGATGGAGGCCGGTGGTGCTGCGGCCGTGACGATTCACGGGCGCACCCGCTGCGATATGTACGACGGACACGCCGACCTCGCCGTGATCCGCGAACTCAAAAAGTCAGTCGACACCCTCAAGGTCATTGGCAACGGGGATGTTTGCGACTGGGTATCGGCGCGCCGCATGTTTTCGATCACCGGCTGCGACGCTGTGATGGTCGCACGTGGTTGCCTCGGAAACCCGTGGGTATTCGAGCAAATCAAGGCCGATCTCGAAGGGCGAAAGGTTCCCGACGCGCCAGATACCACCGAGAAAGCCCGGGTGCTTCGACACCACGTCGACCTCTACATCGACACCTTTGGCATCGAGCTGACGACACGGCAGATTCGGAAGCATTTGATCTGGTATTTTCGTCACACCCCCGGCGAAAAGGCCCTGAAGCGACATCTCTCGGGCATCGAGACCCTCGAGGATATCCACGCTGCGATCGATGCAGCGTGCGAGGCATGTGACGTCGCCGCAGAAGCGGCCTGAAACCGTCACTCGTAGGTCACGTAGAAGACGCCCAGACACATTTCGTCGCGGGTTCCATCACCCCAGTTCTGGTCTTCGGGAGACACCTGAGTCCCGTCGATCACCGGCTGGTTTTCCATGCTGTTATCCCACGAGCATTCGATCCTCAGACGATCGCCCGGGTCGAGCATCATCGGCTCTTTGAAGCGCACGCCACCCTGCCAGTTGAAATCGTAGCGAGGGATATCCAGCATACAATCCTCATCTCCCGAAGAGCGCAGAATCGTCATGCGCGCCGACTTTCCGAGCAGGTGCATATGCATGAAGCCGCTGTGAAACGCGATCGAGCGACCATTGCTATAGAATTGCGTGGGATCGAAGGCAAACGAATGACGCACGTCCGCGTCACCTGCCGGAATCTCCATCCCACCGTCGAGCCATCGCGGATCGGACCAGAGCAAAAACTCAGCCTCCTTTTCGACCTGCGCATCGGTCTTGAAGAGAACGGCCGAACGGTCGAGCTCAGGCTCGTTGGTGAGGGTGTTGTAATGCACCTGCACGACAACTTTCGAGCCGGGCTCGACCCGCAGACCCGTGCCTTCGGGGAAATCAGTCGGCGCGCCGCCGGGTGCCCACGATCCCAGCCATTTCGTATCGAGCTGATTGCCGATACCTGGCGCTCCAAAGCAGGTCCAGCCCGGGCCGTCTTCTGCGGCGTCCACCCGGTTGGCTTCTTCGACGAGCTCGGGTGGCACGTAGAAGGCGATCATATGGTGAACGATCGCTTCGGCATCCGGCTCGACCCCGAATCCGGTCACGTAGGTCGTCTCGTCCAGGTCCCAGTTCAGAATGAAACACCGATAATCATCTGGAGATTGCCGCGGTGTATAGGCGATCGGCAGCTCGAGCCTGTGATCGATGCGACTCAATCCATCCGAGCTGATATCCGGCAGCGGGTCACCCTTTGCCGACTCATCACCCTCAGGAGCACCGGCTTCGACCCAGTCGTTCACGGTCTGAATCTGCTCGTCGGTGAGGCTTGGATCATGCTGGAACTCATTACATTCTTTGCCCGGCTGAAAAGGGGGCATCGTGCGCTCTTGAACCGCTTCGGCAATAAGGCTCGCGAAAGGCTTTGCATCCTCATAGTCCTGCAGCTCGAACGGGCCGATACCGTCTTCGATATGACAATTCGCACAGCGAGCCTCGATGATCGGTGCGACGTCTTCCCAATACGTCGGCCCGGCGACCTCGTTATTGCCCGTGTTATTTTCGCTCGTGGCATTGTTCTCGGTCGCAGGACTCGCGTTGTTCTCGGTCGCGTTATTCGCCGGATTCTCTGAGTTGTTTTCGGGCGACTGCCCGCTTTCACTCTCGCCGCCACAGGCCGTCAGTGTCAGAGCCGCCATCAACGTAACGATATACTTCCAGGTCATCTCGTACTCCCGGGCGAGGTCGTTCACCCCGAATATATGCGGAATTGTGAAGTGCACTGAGTATGCCAGCTCAGCCACGAGGTGTCGAATCCGAGCCTTCATGATGTCGTTGATGTCGTCGGATAGCATCAATATGACAGTTTTATTTGACACTGTTATTCAAAACTGTCACATTAATTCTCGTATGGAGACGAAAGAGACCCAAAAAGAACTGCTGACGATTGACGAGCTCGCCGCGCGCTCGGCCCTCTTCTTGAGTGAAGTCGACCAGGCGAGTGGTCGAGTCAGCGGAGTCCCCTCGCGTCGCACGATTCGGTATTACGCGCAGCACGGACTTCTGGATCAGCCGGTCCGGTTCGACGGGCGAACCGCACTCTACGGAGAACGGCATGTCCGACAGCTCGTCGCCATCAAAAAGCTACAGTCTCGCGGCGAATCGCTGACAGAGATCCAGGGGCGGCTCGCTGGCCTCAGCGATCAGAAACTGGCCGACCTCGCCGAAATCGAGATGGATGACGAGGTATCGCCGCGACCCGAGACATCGCGCCGTGCCGAGAGCTTTTGGGAAACTGCACCGGCCCAGCCCCTGGCCGCCCCAGAGACCGAGGTCGAGGCAGGTGGGACCATCGGCGGGGCACGACTCAATGACGACGTATTGCTGGTGCTCGAAAACCTGGCGCGCAAGCTACACGAGGATGATCTGCGCGCCATCGAAATTGCCGCCGAACCACTCTTGAAGGTGTTGCGCAAACGGCATCTTCTGAACCCGCGGTCCGATGATGGACCGCATAACGAATAGGGGACGTCTATGCGACCACTACCGAGAATGACCGAAGAAGAGTTCAATCAATGCGAGATCATTGCTGACGAAGCCGGCTTTGGGGCGATGGAAACCGCCCGGGGTAATCTGCCGCTCGAGGCTCTGCGCATCGAGGGCTCGATCGTCGGGCTCACTGCACGCATCATCATGCGGCAGACGTACGTCAACGCATTCGATGGCCCCCTCGAGGCGAAGTACATCTTCCCGCTTCCAGCGCGGGCTGCGGTGGTCGAATTCAAAATGCTCGTCAACGACCGCGTCATCGACGGCGTGCTCAAAGAACGCGGCGAGGCCCGACGGGAGTATCGCGAGGCGATTGAAGCAGGGAGGCGAGCCTCGATTGTCGAGGAAGACCGCCCCGACACGTTCAACATGCGCGTCGGTAATATCGCGCCCGGCGAAAAGGCGACGATCGAGATGTCGATGGTCATGCCGCTCGTCTACGCCGGAGGCGAAGCAACACTGCGCTTTCCGCTGGTCGTTGCGCCCCGGTACATCCCGGGACAACCCATTGGTGATTCGGTCGGCGACGGAGTGGCGGCCGATACGGCTGATGTTCCCGATGCATCACGCATCACGCCCCCGACTCTCTTGCCCGGATTTCCAAACCCGGTGGACCTAGAGATTGAGTTTATCGTCGACCGAAGGGCGTTTGCGCTCACGAATCTGCGCTCGAGCCTGCACGCTCTGACGTTGGCCGAGAGTGAGGGCAAAACGGTCGTCCGAGTCGAGCCAGGGGAGCGCGTCAACCGCGACTTCATCTTGCGCTTCGACCTCGCCGAGGACGAGGTGAGCAGCGGGCTGACTGTGGTGCCGGATGCCGAGGGTAACGAAGGCACCTTTTTTGCCACACTCTTACCCGGTAAGCGCCAGGCACCCGACCGTCCTCGCGACGTCGTCTTCGTGCTCGATCGTTCGGGCAGCATGGGTGGATGGAAGATGGTCGCTGCGCGTCGGGCCCTCGGTCGCATGGTCGACACCCTCTCACACGAAGACAGATTTCAGGTCATCGCGTTCGACACGACGAGCGAGCGGCCACCTTTTGGCGGCGGTCAGCTGATCGAAGCGACCAATCGTAATCGCTACAAAGCCATCGAATGGCTGGCGAAAATCGACGCTCGTGGCGGCACAGAAATGGCCAATCCCATCTTCGAAGGGCTCGGCCTACTCGACGGCTCGCGCAATCGCGACCGCGCACTCGTCCTCGTCACGGACGGGCAGGTTGGAAACGAGGACCAGATCATCCGTGGCGCAAGCAAGCGCCTCGGCTCGACGCGAATTTTTACCGTCGGCATCGACCAGGCCGTCAACGCCGGATTCTTGAATCGACTCGCTGACACAGGCCGCGGACAGTGCAAACTCGTCGAGAGCGAGGACCGTCTCGACGAGGTGATGGACCGCATCCACGAGGCGATCGACACACCCTTGATGACCGAGCTGAGAATCGCACTCGAGGGGGCCGAGCTGCAGCTCGACACTGTAGTACCCGAGCGCGCCGCCACGCTTTTTGCCGGTGCCCCGCTCACGATATCGGGTCGTTTTCGAGATCCACGAAAAGTCGTCGCAACCCTGCGCGGTGCGGATGCCAACGGCGAGAATACAGAGATATCCCTCGAGCCTACGTGGATCGATGATCCGCGCTTCGCGGCCGTCTGGGCACGAGAGCAGGTCCGTTCTCTCGAAGACCGTTATGCGGCCGGAGAAACAACGCAGTCACTGCGGGATCAAATCATCGATACGAGCCTCGAGTTCGGCGTCCTCTGCCGCTTCACCAGTTTCGTTGCGGTCGACCGGTCGGGCGATACCGTCGAAGGCGAACGCCACGAAGTCATGCAACCCGTAGAGACACCTGAGGGATGGCAGAGGACCAATCGCCCTGCGATGATGAGGGCTATGTCAGCACCCGTGTCTGCCGAGGCACAGGTGTCATCGGGTTTTGCTCAAGGCGGCGTTTCGCCGGGCTCGGGCGGGTGGGACGACCTCGCCGACGGCGATTTCGAGGCGTCTTTTCCTCTGGAAAGCGCGGCACAACGACAGGCATCGATGCCTCGTCTGCGCGACTTTCTGCCCAAAAAGCGCAAAGAGGAGTCGTCGCGAAGCCAGCCCGCTCCCCCCGAGATCGATCTCGAGGCCGAAGTGCGGGCTCTCGGCCGTCTTCTACAGGCCCTTTTGGCCGGCGACGATAGGCTCGAGCGAGATTCGGTACCCGAGGAGTTACGCCTCTTCGTCGAGAAGGTGCTGGGGCACCCGCTGCGGATTGCCAACGCGACCGAATTTGCTCGTGAACTCGCCGAGGTCGCTCGGGCTTCGGGCATCGACTACGAGTCGCTCGACTTCAAGCAGGCGCCGCTTGGAAGAGCACTCGATGACGATTCGCTCACCCCCATGTCGGATATCGTCGAAATCGCGCGATCCGAGGGCGGATTCGACCCTGAACTTGCGATCGCCCTCTCGATCAGTGCAGGTGATGCGGTCGCCTTCCTCAACAATAGCGGGAGGCAAGCCAGCCCGGACGCTGGGGCATCGCTCGCCGTGAATGCCGAGGGGCAGGTGCTGGTTGACGCGTCGGCTGGCTCCAAACCAGGGCTACTCGAACGATTCGCTCGCTTGATGCGAGGTGGGAGCGGTGCGTCGAATCGCTCGGATTCCTTCTGGAAATGAGGTGAGTGATGGTGAGTTACAAATACAAAAAGAACGCGGGTGCGCTTCAGGAGGCACCCGGAGTCCCGAATCGAGCTTCGATGCCCGCACCGCCGGATGCAGAGACGCAAGCTCAGTCGCACGACCTCGCGCTGCAGGCGCAGGAGAGAGCGACCCACGCGCAGCAAACGGCGGGTTTCGTGCCCGAAGAAACGACCGTTCGCATGGCTCAGATAACCCCACGTAGCCCCGCGCTGGCATCCATCCCGACCCCCTACGACCACGGAGAAAGAGGCGTGTTTTTCAAAATCATTGAAGAGGGAGAACGCGTGCTCGTCGTCGAGCGCTCGGGAAAGATGAGGGTCGTCGAAGGGCCTGCCCGCGTATCGCGTCTGGGTCGTCGCTTTCGTCCGATGGAGCAGCACGTGGCGCATCCGGGCGAGTTCTTGATCCTACGACGAAGAGACGGAGAGCAAGAGCATCTTCCCGGGCCCGTCAAAGTCTGGTTCGATCCGCGTATCCACGTCAGCATCGACCGAGAAGACGCCCTGCCCATCTCGTCCAAGGAGGCCGTCGTCGTCTACACCGAACAAGAAGATGGCAAGGTCGAGCGACGCATCGTCTACGGGCCAGCGACCTTCATTCCCCAGCCGGGAGAGCGTCTGCATACCTTCTCGTGGCACGGCAATCGGAACGGTAAAAAGGTACCGGGTGCACTCGAATTCCAGAAGCTCTGGCTCTTACCCGACCAGATGTATCACGATGTCGAAGACGTGCGCACAGCCGACGACGCGGTGCTCACGATCC
>CAYFTY010000080.1:0-10032 GCA_964346045.1 uncultured Bradymonadales bacterium
GCGAACTCGGCGACGATGGCGCCGATCAGCGCCAGCCCGCCGGCGATCTTGAGGGCCCAGAATCGCAAGGGGAAGATCATGTACGGGGTGATCGCGTTGATCGCGATCGCTCTGACTGCGATTGCCGCACTTTCGTATTTCGGAAGCGTGGCGGCGAGTGCGCCTTGAATCAACCGGAGAGGGCGCTTGGGTACGGCGCCCAACGCAGCTATGCTCGGTCGGTGAAATGTCTTCCCTGATCGAGCGCTGATGCGACGTCTCATTTCATACGCGATCTCTTTCTCGGTTTCGGTCTGTGCCTCACTGGCGTCGGCGCAACTCATGCCCGATGCACCTGCGGGCCCCAGAGCCGATCAGTTCGAGACACGGTCGAGCTTTGTCTGCGACGAAGAAGTGCAAATTCGGCTCGAGAATGTTCTGATCGTGGGAGACGGCGATGGCATCACGCTTTCGGGCAAATGTCGGCTCACTCTCGTCGACAGCAAAGTCGATACAACCGGCTGGGGTATCCGCATGAGTGCAGATGCGTCCATGACGATTCGCCACTCAGAAGTGCGCGGTGAGCGTGGTGCGTACTCGATTGTCGATAACGCCAGGGTTCATGCGACCAAGAGTATCTTTCGAGGGCCATCGAGTAGTAAGGGCGCAGCGAGTTTTCACGATGACGGTGGGAATCGCCGCGGCGATCCGAACGCGGCCGCTTTGGGTCCGCAGGGGAAGCTCGAGCCGACGAAAGCTGCGAATTGCACGGGGCGTGAGGGCGAACTCGTGATCGAGGACAAGCTCATCGAGGTCGACAAGCATGCAGTGCTCGTGCAGGGCGGCTGCCAGGTGACGATTCGAAATTGCCACATCAAGGCCAAAGACCGGGCGGTCGTTCTTCAGGGCGCCCCGAGTGTGACCATCGAGCGCTCGAAGATTGAATCAGAAGGCCGGGCTCTCGTGATCGTCGGAGATGCCGAAGTCGTGATCCGCAACTCGCACCTCAAAGGTCGGGTGCAGAAGGTTGGAGAGGCGCAGGTGATCGACGAGGGCGAAAATCGCTACGAGTAGAATCGCCGCGAAATTCAGTTGGCCCATTCATGTAAAATCTGGCCGACCTCGGGCTGGTCCACATAGCCCACAAATCGGTGAGACCACGGCCCGAACGCATAGATTGGGACAAAGGACGCCGAATGAGGGGCGTTGAGATCGTCTGTGCCGCGCATCGCCTCTTGCACCGGCCAGGTATACTGCAGCAAGATTTCGGGTGGCGCATAGTCGCCCTGCAAAGTCGCATCTGCAAGGCCGGCTCCTCGGTGAATTTTTTCGGCCATGATCGGGATTCCCTTCATTTCGAAATCCCCGCCGCAGCGTTTCGCTGCACCGCAGACTTTCTCGGCGAAGATATAGTGGGAGTCGAGCACCGAGAGCGTATGGTCGTGATCGGAGGTCACGACGACGAGTGTGTCTCCGCGACGGGCAGCAAAGTCGCGCGCTTTCGTGACCGCGTCGTCCATGTCCTGAATCTCGGTGATCAGCGACGAGTCCGTGACTCCATCGTGCAGAAGCCAGTCAATCTGGCCGGCTTCGACCACCAGAAAGAAAGGTCCATCCTGCGCCGAAAGCTTGTCGATTGCGTAGCTCACGAGCTCGCGCAACTCGGGCACGGTCGAGCCTGGTGACTTACGGTCGCGTGCGATTTCGAGTCCTTGCGGTGCAAGGAGCATCAAGACATTTTCATCGACTTGCTCGTTCGACCACTCATTACGAATGGTGTAGCCATTCTTGCGCAGCCTGGTCCGCATATCTTCTGAGAAGTCGGCTCGTCCCCCGCCGATGGCGATCTCGATGCCATCCGACCCCGGAATCCGATCGATGAGCGAGACGAAGTCAGCGGCAATCTGGCTCTTTTTGCGACGGTGGTCGACATGGGCGTAAAACGATGCGGGCGTCGCGTGGGTGAGCTGGGTGGTCGACACGATGCCGGTTGCGTAGCCGAGTCGTTCGGCCTTTTCGAGCACACTTTCACCCGGAACCAGCATCCCGTCCTCGACCACCATTCCCACCGTCTTTCGGCGCGTGCGCTGACCGGTTGCATACGCCGTTGCGCCGGCCGCTGAATCGTTGACCAGCGTGTCCAGGCCGTGGGTCGACACAAAGCCACGGGCGGGAAGCCGGGTCATGGCCAACTCGCCAGAAGCATAGGCCGCAGCACTGAGCGAATTGATTCCCAGCCCGTCGCCAATGAACAAGATCACGTTCCTCGGTGGTGTCTGGTCGGGATTGGGGATTTGAAAGCTCGGTGTCGTCGGTTTTTCGGTGGCGTGCGCCCTCACGAGGGCAATTAGTGCCTGGCCGAGGTCGGCATTGTCTCGCACATTGGCGATGTATTCGGCTCCAGGCCCCTCCGTGAAGATCGGTACACTGGTCAGAGTATGAGCCGCGTAGAATTCGGAGTCCTGATGGACGGGGCGGCTCGCCAGAGAGAGAAACCCCCATGTGAGAGACATGCGTGCATCTTTGACTTCGTCCATGCCCCAACCCGCCGGGCGGTCGTTGGCGGTCACCATACGTTGAACACCGCCAGCCCCGAGTTTGAAGTGCTGGACAGGGTCGGGAGACGGACCATGACTCGCATCGTTGAGTTTCAGAGCTTTATTGATCGCCTCTTCACCGCCGAGCGCCGAGGTAAACCGGTTGGCATAACGCGGATCGAGGACCGTGAGCCCACCGGTTTCATGGTCGGCCGTCACAGCGACCAGCGTGTCGTCTCGGTCTCGGGCATATTTCAGTCCTGAGCTCACCGCTTCATCGAAGTCGAGAACTTCGGCCAGGGCACAATCCGGATCGAGTTCATGTCCACACCAGTCGATCATCGAACCTTCGACCACCAGAAACCAGCCTTTGGGGTTTCCGCGGTCGAGGATCGACACGGCGTTGTCGACCATTTCAGCGAGTGAGAGAGCCCGGGCCTGGTCGTCTTTGGCTCTCGGCATGTCCTTCTCATGCAAGAGCGCGACGACTTTCTCGGCTTCTTGATCTGCCCGGAGTTCGTCGACGGTTCGCACGACGCGATAGTCCTTCGCGTGCATTTCTTCGAGCAGATTTCGGCCGTCTTTACGATTTTCGAAATAGCGAAGCCCCGCACCCATCATGAGGTTTACCCCCGACTGGCTCATGTCCAGCGCGATATCTTCGTAGGCGCTTCGATGTGCGCGATGAGCTGCAAACGCTGCGGGCGTGGCGTGTGTGATGCGGCTCGTTGCCACCAGTCCCGTTTTCAGACCGGATTCTGCGGCCCAGTCGACGACGCTCTTGAGCTGTTGGGAGGGGTCGAGCTCGTTATCCTTCGTGGTTCCTGGCTTGACGGCGACTCCCTCGTAGTGGGTTTTCTGGCCGGTCGCCATCGCGGTCGCCGAGGCCGCTGAGTCTGTAATCGGGAACTCGTACTGATGGGTTTTCATCCACCCGAAATGAGGCATCTTCATCATTTCGAGCGGACCGCCCATCGCATAGGCGCCAGCTGTCACATAATTGATGCCCATGCCGTCCCCGACGAAGAGGATGATGCGCGAGGGCGCCTCGACGTCGCGGTCGATGGTCGCATCGATAGGTTTGGCCGTCGCTGCCACGGTGGACTTCGAGACGGTCGGGCTCTCGTCGTCTGAACGCTGCTTCGAGCACCCGAGGGCCAGGACCAAGAGCAAGGCGAAAACAATACTTCGGTGCGACTTCATGAGATTCCTCTTCTCGTACGGCTTCGCTGCAGATGGTCGTCGGCTCGACAAGGCATCTCAAGTGACGATTGGGTGACGGCACGGGGTGACGCGGGGGCGCATGCATGCTAGGTAAGGGCGACTCCGGCAACCGTCAGGGAGCAATCATGACGATCACGAGAGATGACGTACTACATATCGCACGACTCAGTCGCCTCGAGCTCGCTGACGACGAGGTCGAAACGTATCGGGCATCGCTTTCGGATATTCTGGGCTACGTCGAAAAGCTCGACGAACTCGATACCGAAGACATCGAGCCAACGACCCATGCGGTAGAGACTCGCATGAGGTTACGGGATGACGACGTCGACGCGCGCCTGACCTGCGAGGACGTTCTTTCGAACGCCCCGGCGAGTCAAGATGGCATGTTCGAAGTACCTAAGATCGTAGACGCGGGGTAGACGATGAGTAGAGCACTTCCAATGACCATCGCAGCCTATCGTCAGGCACTGCAGGACGGAGATTTCACGTCTGAGTCGGCGACTGAATCCATTCTTGCTGCGATCGAAGCCGACGACACCAATGCGTTCATTTCGACCCTCGAAAGAGAACGGGTCCTGAACAAGGCTCGAGCGGCCGACGAGGGCACGCTCGAAGGCCGGCTGGCGGGAGTTCCGATTGCCATCAAAGACAATCTCACGATGCGGGGCGTGAAGACGACGGCAGCCAGCCGCATCCTCGAAGATTTTGTCGCGCCGTACGATGCCACCGTCGTTCAGAAGCTCGAGGCGGCCGGTGCGATCATCGTCGGTAAGACCAATCTCGACGAATTCGCCATGGGCTCGTCCAACGAGAATTCGTATTTCGGGGCCGTGAAAAACCCGGTGGATGAAGAGAGGGTTCCAGGGGGCTCGTCTGGAGGCTCGGCGGCTGCGGTTGCCGCAGATCTTTGTGTTGCGGCCCTGGGAAGCGATACCGGCGGGTCGATCCGTCAGCCGGCCGCCCATTGCGGCATTGTCGGCATGAAGCCGACATATGGCCGGGTGAGCCGATTTGGACTCATCGCGTTTGCCTCGAGTCTCGACCAGATCGGGCCGCTGACCCACAGCGTCGAAGACGCGGCGCATCTTCTCGAAGTCATCGCCGGCCCGTGCGAGCACGATATGACCAGCATGGACGTCGAGACCGAAGACTGGGTCTCAGAATGTTCGCGTGGCGTCGAAGGCATGAAGATCGGGCTTCCCCGCGAGTATTTCGCGCTCGATGATCTCGACCGAGGGCTCGAGCCCGAGGTCGCCGAGCAAGTACGGAGCGCGATCGAAGGACTCGAAGAGCAGGGAGCTGAATTTGTCGAAGTCTCGCTTCCTCACACCGAATACGCCGTGGCGACCTACTACCTGATCGCTACGGCCGAGGCATCGAGCAATCTCGCCCGATTCGATGGCATTCGCTATGGCCATCGGGCCGAGGCCGGCAATCTGGCGGAGCTCTATGAGAAGACGCGCGCCGAGGGGTTCGGCCCTGAGGTCAAGCGTCGCATCATGCTGGGAACCTACGTGCTCTCAGCCGGGTTCTACGACGCCTATTATCGCAAGGCCCAGAAGGTACGGACTCTGATCAAGCGTGACTTCGAGGAGGCGTTCGAAACGGTCGATGCGCTGGTGACGCCCACCGCGCCGACGACGGCTTTCAAGCTCGGTGAAAAGACGGATGACCCCCTGCAGATGTATCTCGAAGACATCTACACGATCTCATGTAACCTCGCCGGGCTGCCGGGTATCAGTGTGCCCTGCGGTAAGACTTCGCAAGGTCTGCCGGTCGGGCTACAGGTCCTGGCTCCGGTCTTCGACGAGAGCTCAGTCTTTCGGGTCGCGGGAGCCGTCGAAGCTCTGTGACGAAGCTCCTGGAGTTCTGGAAGTAGAAGTGGGGTCTGCTGCATGTGCACCGGGCTCGGTCGTGGTGTCGCCCCCTCACCTTGCGAGCGCCATGAGTAAGAGGATCATGCTTATTGTGGCCATGTTCTTCCCGGATTTTATCGCAAGCGCCAGTCAACTTGCCTGATTCATCTGCAACGTGCGAATGGAGGGCTCTGCACGCCGGCACTAGATAGGCGCGCGCCCATATGATACCACCTGCTACGTTTCACCATTTTCCAGAGTGCATCCATGAGCATCTACGATACATGGGAGCTCGTCGTCGGTTGCGAAGTTCATTGCCAGCTCGCCACCGACACCAAGATCTTCAGTGCCGCCCCGACGAAATTCGGCGAGCCTCCAAATACACAGGTCAACGAGGTTGATCTCGGACTTCCCGGAGTGCTGCCAGTGCTCAATGGCAAGGCGGTAGGCTACGCGTTGAAGGCCGGGCTCGCCCTGGAGTGCGAGATTAACCAGAAAAGCATTTTTGCGCGTAAGAATTATTTTTATCCCGATCTGCCCAAGGGCTATCAGATCAGTCAGCATGAACTTCCGATCTGCGGCCCCGGTCATATCGCGGTGGAGGTCGACGAGCGTAGAGTCGACATCGGTATCACGCGTATCCACATGGAAGAAGACGCCGGCAAGTCGTCTCACGTAGCCGGTGGTGCTCACAGTCTGGTCGACCTGAATCGAGCGGGTGTGCCGCTGATCGAGATCGTGACGGAGCCTGATATGCGGCATCCCGACGAGGTCGTCGCATTCCTCAAAGAATTGCGGTCGATCGTCGTCTACCTGGGCATCTGTGATGGAAATATGGAAGAAGGGAGCTTCCGATGTGATGCCAACGTCAGCGTTCGTCGTCGCGGTGATGAAGAGCTCGGAACCCGTTGCGAACTCAAGAACATCAACTCGTTCAAATTCATCAAGGACGCCATTCAATACGAGATGCGTCGCCAGATCGAATTGATCGAGAACGACCAACCGGTGATTCAGCAGACGCGGCTGTTCAACCCCGACAAAGGCATCACGTACGCGATGCGCGACAAAGAAGAGTCGCATGATTATCGCTATTTCCCCGAGCCCGACCTGCCTGCATTGATCATCACCGACCAGTGGCTCGATGAGGTGCGCGATTCGATGCCCGAGCTGCCTGCCGAAAAGCGTGCTCGCTATCAAGAAGATTACGGACTCACGGCCTACGACGCCAGCGTTTTGAGCGCCGAGCGACCTGTCGCCGAATTCTTCGAAGCTGCACTCGAAGCCAATGCCGATCATCCAAAAACCGTGGCAAACTGGGTGATCAACGAGCTCTTGCGCGAGGCGAGTGCCGACGAGCTCGCAGGCGACTTCATTGTCGAACCGTCCGATTTCGGAAAGCTCACGCACCTCATCGATTCAGAGGTGATCAGCGGTAAGATCGCAAAAAAGGTCTTCGACGAGATGCTGCAGAATGGCGGTGACCCCGAGTCCATTGTCGACGAAAAGGGACTCAAGCAGGTCACCGACGAATCGGCGATCGAGACCATCGTCGACGAGATCATGGCGCAGAATCCCGAAAACGTGGCCGAATACCGTGACGGGAAGCAAGCACTTCTCGGATGGTTCATGGGCCAGGTCATGAAGGAAACGCGCGGCAAGGCCAATCCGCAGGTAGCCAATAAAATCCTCAGAGAGAAGCTGAATGACTGAAGTAACGACACAGGTAGTGCCTCTGCGGTGGGTCGGTGACGCGTCGAGCGGTCATGTCGAGATGCTCGACCAACGCCTGCTTCCGGCCGAGGAAGTGTGGCTGACCATGAAGACCGCTCGCGACGTCGCGGACGGAATTCGCGACATGGTGATTCGCGGCGCGCCCGCGATCGGAATCGCCGCGGCATTCGGCGTCTACCTCGGAGTGCGCGAGTTCGGTGAAGGCTTTCGAATCATGGGCGACGAGGGGAGAGAGTTGGTCGAGATGCTCAGGCATACCCGGCCGACCGCGGTGAATCTTTTCTGGGCGCTCGAACGCATGGAACGACTTCTGGTCGAGCTTCAGCACGAGCCCGTTCCTGCCGTTTTAAAGGAGCTCTTCGCTGAGGCCGAGAGCATCATGAACGACGATCGTGAGAACAACCTCGAGATGGGGCGGCTCGGTGCCGACGAACTCGAGCCCGGATCGCGGGTGCTCACTCATTGCAATACGGGCGGTCTGGCGACCGGTGGCTATGGGACTGCACTCGGCGTGATTCGCTCGGCCCACGCCTCAGGAAGGCTCGAACATGTATGGGTCGACGAGACGCGGCCTTATCTACAGGGCGCGCGGCTGACGGCGTGGGAGTGCATGAAAGACGGCATCCCCTCGACCTTGATTACCGACAGCATGGCCGGCCATTTCATGAAGGAAGGACTCGTGGACGCGGTGATCGTCGGCACCGATCGAGTGGCCGCAAACGGCGATGTCGCCAACAAGATCGGGACGTACTCGCTCGCCGTTCTCTGCCGGTATCATGGAATCCCTTTCTATGTTGCGGCACCGGTCTCGACGATCGACATGTCTACGCCAGATGGTGACTCAATTGAGATCGAGGAGCGCTCGGCCGAAGAGATCACCCATATTCGAGGCCGTGCGATCGCTCCCGAAGGCGTGAGGGTCGCCCATCCGGCATTCGACGTAACGCCCGCCGAGCTCGTGACCGCGATCATCACCGAAAAAGGCGTGCTGCGTGCACCCTACGACGAAAGTTTGAAAACCGTCGCCACGTGAGAGCCGAGGTGGTTCACAACGAGCACAGCCGCGGGTACACTCGCTACATTGCAATATCCGAGGAGACGAGATGGGTTTTCTGGACTCGCTGAACATCTTCAAATATCTGGAGCAGAAGCGCTTCAAGCAACTCGATCAAAATGCCACCGAGGCGGTGATCGACGCGCTGGTCATGACCATGGCCTGCGATGGAAATATCGATCCCGACGAGCTCGACGAGGTGATGGACGCGGCCGAACTCTTCGACTGGCGCAGCGATCAACAGGTCGGAGACTACGTGCACGAAAAGATGGAAGTTGCGCAGAACGCAGGACCCACCGTGCTGCCGGCGGAGGCAAAATCCATCGCGACCCGTGCGGCGTCCTTTGACTGGCTTGCCGAAGACATCTATTACCTTGCGGCAAAGGTCGCCGGGGCAGACAACGAACTGGCGAATTCCGAGACGGCGTTTCTCTCGGTGCTGACGCGCGAGCTTCGGCTCGACAGTGAAACACAGAGACTCGTGGTTCAACGCATCCGACACGAAGAAGTTTGAAGTGGGCAAAGTATCCAAACTCATAGGGAAGACGTACCTGAAGACCTTTGGCTGGGAGGCCGTGGGGCCCATGCCCCAGGGCGTCAATAAGGGTGTCTTCATCGCGGCTCCGCACACGAGTAATTGGGATCTTCCCCTGATGCTCGCAGTGGCTTTCGAACTCGAGGCCGAACTCTCGTGGATCGGAAAGCACACGCTTTTCGAAGGCGCATTTGGTGGATTTTTTACCTGGCTCGGCGGTATCCCGGTCGACCGCAGATCTCGAAATAATGCGGTCCAACAGATCGCCGACGAGATCAACAAGCGCGAGCGCATCTTCCTTTCGATTGCACCTGAGGGGACGCGCAGTCTCACAGATTTCTGGAAGAGCGGATTTTACTACATCGCCAAGACGGCGAACGTTCCGATCATTTGCGGTTTTCTCGACTACAAGACCAGGCGCGGCGGTGTCGGCCGAGTAATCGATTCGCAACGACCGATCGGAGAAGTCATGGACGATGTCCGCGACTTCTACGAAGGCATGAAGGGGTATCGCAACGGATGGTTTGGTCCGGTGCGGCTGCGAGAAGAGGCCGAAGAGCCAGAGCCGACGCCCGAAGTCGAAGCCGCTGAGCCGGTCGCACCGATCACGCCGATGGAGAGAAGCGAATCGCCAGTCGAGAGGGTCGAGTCTTGAGCGGTCTCAACGATGCTCATTCGTTCCTGGCCTCGGTCGTGCGTGCCCCACGCGGCTACTTCGTCACGCCCTACGCGCAGAAGAACCCACCTGGGCCGGCCGAGCCCCTCGAACTCTACGACTTCGAGTCTTGTCCCTTCTGTCGAAAAGTACGGGAGGTCTTGAGCGAGCTCGACCTCGAATATATCGAGCGAACGTGTGCGCATGGCGAAAAACGCAAACGAGCATTCGTGGCCACGCACGGACAGGTCCAATTTCCCTTTCTGATCGACCCCAATACCGGGCGAGAACTCTACGAATCCGAAGACATCATCACCTACCTGGCCGATGAATACGGAAAGGGGCGAAGCACTCTCGCTCGTCTCGCATCGCCGCTGAATACGTTGCGTTCGGCGATCACGACCGCAGTTCGCTCGCGCGGCGGGCGGGTCCGCCCCGAGCATGCTGACCGCGAGCAGCCC
>CAYFTY010000081.1:0-10018 GCA_964346045.1 uncultured Bradymonadales bacterium
CCTCGAGTCGCACGAGTCCGTGGTAGCGACCAATCCCGAAATCGACGTGCACGACCATATCGCCGACGGTGAGGTCACGAAAATGACTGATCGACGCCTGCTCGGTCAGCGAATGCGCGGTCGTTGCCGTCGCCACTCGATTGCCAAAGATCTCCTGGCCGGCGATGAGTGCCAGACTCAGAAGCTCGCTCCGAAAGCCTTCGGATACCTGGCCTGGATAGATTTCGATGACGCCGGTGGGCGGGGGAATCGGCTCGGATACATCGACGGGTGGCTCGAGCACGATGGAGTCGTATCCGCGGGCCGATAGCAATTTCTCGAGTCGCTCCATCTGCCCGGTCGTGCGGCAGGCCACACAGATCCGGCCATAGCGCTGATGCCATTCGGCGAGGTCGGGCTCGAGCGCTTTGATCGTCTCGTCGATGCCTCCCTGACGCTTGCGGATTTGGACCACATCCGTATTGGCTCGCGAGCGGAATTCGAATGTATGTTCCTCGGCCGGGAGCTCGAAGATCCAGCCTTCTTCGGTCGGCACGGGCGCCACGGGAACTCGCCGAAATTCGAGCCTGGAGGTACGGCCTTTGATCCACTCGACAGTCTGCGCGGTCGAACGATAGTACGACGAGACGTCAAAGACGACTTCGCTCTCATCGGTGGCTGCGGCGAACTCGGCCTCGCGCTTTTCATCCAGGCCGATGGCCTGCTCGAGCACATGATCCGGCTCGACGACGCAGACCAGAGCGTGCTCGGGGGCGTGATCGAATAGATCGTCGAGGTCTTCGTAGAGCGCGGGCAGAATCGCGTCGATGCCTACGAAATGAAGGCCCGCCTCGAGATCGTTGACGATGTTCTGGATCGTGCGGGTCGGGATCGAGCGCGCACCTCCGAGTTTGAGGAGCGTCTCACGAGCGCGGCGCACCGCGGTCTCGTCGAGGATTTCCTCGCGCACCGGAAAGACGGCGCAGCTCTCGATCGCATCGTCGGTCGTGCGCTGGGTCTCGGGATCGAAGATGCGCAATTCGCTGATCTCGTCGCCCCACCGCTCGATGCGCACTGGATTGTCGTAGAGCGGCGAGTAGAGGTCGACAATGTCGCCGCGGATGGCAAAGGAGCCCGGGTCTTCGACGATGTCGACCTCGGTGAAGCCGCACCGCGTCAAATGCTCTCGCAGGCGCTCGTTCGGAATCTCGTCGCCGAACTCGTAGACACGACTGAATTCGGCCATCGCGTCGAAAGGAAGAGTCTTGCGCATCGCCGCTCGCACCGACGTCACGACAAAGCGCGGCGGCTTCTCGCGGGTCAATTTGTAGATCGTCGTCAGCCGTTCCATCGTCAGCTTTCGATCGGGCGACGAGCCGTGATAAGGACCGACGTCGAATTCAGGAAAGAGCGCGACATCTTCGCTCAAGGGCGAATCTTCGTCGAAATCGCCCGCCGTGAAGATTTCGAGATCGCGAGCGAGCCACCGAGCCTCACGGGGAGTATGCGCAACCACCAGGATCGGCCGGCCGGCACGACGGCTCATATCGGCGAGCGCGCAGGCCCGAAATGCTCCAGTGGCGCCGACGATTTGAATGTGCTCGGTACCCGACTCCAGCGATGCGATCACCTGATCGAGCGGATAGGCCTCGGCTCCGACGAAAGACGGGGCCGGCGCCCCGGGTTCGATCTGTGTCTCGCTGCTGCTCATCAGTGGTCCGCTGGATCAGACGTGAATGGTGCTCGCGCTCACGCGTCACGGGAGGATGGGGTGTTTAATCACCCGGGGATTCGATGTCAAACCCGGCAAATCGATGCAATGTCCTCAGGTTGGATCGCGCTTTGCAGATTCGTAAAATCAGAAAAAAGTAAACGAAGACGTTGCTCGTCTGAGTTCGCTTTGTTACTTTGTACATAGAAAGACCGAAGACAGTTCGCGAAGTATAAGAAGGCGCCAAAGGGTCTGAACCCCTGGTGAATTCCATGACGAATGGTCCCGGTCGAGGGAGTTTGACCGCATGGCACAAGCAACCGAAAAAGCGCTCGAAAAGGCCAGGAGCCTGGTGAGCAAATTTCACGGCGACGAGGCCGGAGTCGCGATGACGGAATATATCATCGTCTTCAGCCTCATCAGCTTCGGAGCAACAATTTCGCTGCTCAGCTGTGCAGTTTACGTCAAGGGATATCGCGACTTCCTGGTGTGGTGGCTCGCCCACCCCGCCGTCTAACGACCCGGGGTCGCAAGGCCCCGATCGTGACAAGATGTCGCACTCGATTTCTGCTTCGGCCGAGATCGACCCCGAGAGCCCACGGGCTCGGACGGCTACAGAGGGATGGCATGATATATGCTCATTTTTGTAGCAACGCTCTCCAAAGGCTTTGAGCAATCACCACGACAACGGTGGTGTTAGCTTGGTTGGGAAACCAGCCTTTATAGAGTGAGTGGAGCGAGAGGCTTCACAGAAAATCAAAAAAAAGGCCCTTGAGGCCAATACCTATTAGGAGCAGAACATGGATCTCAGAAACCTTCTTATCGCACTTCACAATGATGAGGACGGCGCCACGGCTACGGAGTATATCATTCTCCTTATCCTCATCGCATGCTTCGTGATCGCAATCGTCAAGATCTTCGGTAATACCGTCAGCGAGAAGTACAACAGCGCAAACGACGAGGTGCAAAGCCAGGTCACGTTCAACTGACCCGACTCGCATCGAGTGTTTTCGAGCCGGCCCGTCTGGGTCGGCTTTTTTGCTCTGAATCCCCCAATCATGCGCAATCAAGACCCGATGGCGAGCCGTGAACGCGCTTTCGCGCGCATGTGGTCGATCGTGACGCTCGCGCACCTCGCCGGAAATGCGCACCCTGGAGATATCTGGCCGACTCCGTCGTGGGCCGGATTTGCGCTTCTTATTTCTGGACTTCTGGCCACCTGGACCCTGCTGCGCCCGTCGCGAATCGTAATGGGGGCGCTCGCGGCGTCGATTCCCGTCACCGCACTATTGGAGGTTCCGTTCCTGGGAAACCACTGGCTGCTGGCGGCGATCATTTCAGCCACGTATCTGGTCGCACGCGACTGGGAGACCTTCGAAAACGCGGCTCGTGCGGGTCTGCTCACCTTTTACGCATTCGCGGCATTTGCAAAACTCAATTCGGGCTTTTTGGACCCCGAGACAAGCTGCGGGCTTTTTTACGCCAACCAGATGCTCACCGAGTTCGGCCTCGGCATGATCGCCCCGAATCACCCACTCGCCTATGGGGCAGCGTGGGGTTCGGCACTGATCGAACTCTCGGTCGTTCCGCTTGTGCTCTGGAGTAAAACGAGGCGCCTTGGTCTCTGGATAGCGATTGGGTTCCACGGATTTCTGACCCTCGACCTGGGCCAGCATTTTTACGACTTCACGTCAGTGCTCTTCGCACTTTTCGCCCTCTTTGCCACGGACGATTTCATGGAGTCCGTCGACGCGCGTTTCGAGTCTGCGTTCGGCCATCGGGTCGTGCTGGTGATCGTCGCTCTGGCGGGCGTTGCGACAACGCTCGGAAATGTGACGTTGGGAACGGCCGGAGAGCGCAAGCTACTGGCTGACATTACCTTTTTGTGGTGGTTCCCATACCTGGGGTTGTTCTGGCTAGAGACCTTCCGCCGGCATGAATCGGCCCGAGTAAAGTGGCAAGGTAGGGTGCTGACGGTGGCATGCGTGGGGGTGATCTTTGCCAATGGCTTGACTCCCTACCTCGAGCTCAAGACCACGTACGGATGGAATATGTACTCGAATCTGGTAGTGGTCGAAGGCGACTCGAACCACCTGCTCGTTCGTCGGGGTTTTCAGGCGCGTGCGGGTCATCACGGACTCGTGGATATCGTCGAGTCAGACGAGCCCGCGATTCAGGCGTACGCGACGCAAAAGTATCGCTTGCCGTGGCCGTCGTTTCTTAGGCTCGCGCAGCAATACCCAGAGGCAAGCGTGCGATATGTCAGGCTGGGCCGTGAATATGAGGTCACGCGAGTACGAGACGCCCGCGAACTGAACGAGACGCCCCCGGCATGGTGGCGATGGTTTCCGCTGCGTTCGATTCATGCGGAGAATCCGCAGCGATGCCAGTCTTCTGCGCTTGCCGGCCTGTGATGGCCATCTTCTTGCCCTTTACGATCCAGTTCTGTAGGCTGGCCCGCACTTGTGCCTCGGGAAAATTTTCTCGGTGACACGCGAGGATCGACGATGGTCGATACACAACGATTCAATCTGGGCCCGGGCGCTGTTGGAGTCGTCTCCACGGTGGCGAGGGAGCTGGCCCGTCGTAATGGCCAGACGAGTGTGCTCGAAGTCACCTCGTATCTGCCGCTCGATGTCGACAGCGTCGCACGAATCATGGATTCACTCGAGGAAGACGAAGACACCACGCGGTATCAAGCCGATGATGGCATTTGCTACTTTGAGTTCGATTCGGTCGACCACAGTTCATCGGTCGATATTGACTCGCCAGAGTTCGTCACGCGTTCGGCTGCATTCACCAAAAATCTCGCATCGCTACGCAATGATCAGGATTGGACGAGGAAGGTACGTGAACACCACGAATTGATCTTCCGGGCATCGCGCTCGCGCTCGCCTGCCAACGAGCTCACCTTCTTTACGAGCCGATGCGAGATATCGCGCGCTCGCATCCAGAGCATCTTCAACGACTTCGCATCTCAGGGACATGCCAGCGTCGATATCAAAGACGACGACGATGTCTCCTATGGGATTCCCGAATTCGACTACCCCGAAGACCGTTACAAACGAAACATCGGTGTCGTCGAAGAACTCGAGACCCAAACCTCCTTTCAGGGTGCATGGGTCGCAATCGCCATCGGTGCAGCCCTGATTCTCGCGATCATCATCGCCCTGCGATTTCTCTGACTCGGGATCGGGTGCCACCCGATCTTGTATCTGTCTGATATTTTTGACTTCTTATTCAGACACAAGTGCCACGTGGTCGGGTGCCACCCGATCTTGTATCTATTTGATATTTTTGACTTCTTATTCAGACCCGAGTGCCACCCGATCTTGTATCTTCATGAATTCACGGTCTTTTCGGCTTCACCACATCACAGACCGTTGCAGAAATTCGACAGAAGGCGGCCATCGTGGTGCCAGCCGACCCAGCAAAGGTCTGCAAAAAGGCGGCCATCGTGGTGCCAGGCGACCCAACAAAGGTCTGATTTTATTGAATTACTTTGGAAGACGACGGATGGCATCGATACCGTGGCGTCGCAGCTCGTCACCGATCTGTCCGGTGAAGGTCAACCCGGTGAGCTTGAGGTCCCCGGCAAAACTGTAGAGGGGGTTTTCGAAGGTTGCCGATGGATTCTGCTCGATGAGCGCGTGTCCGATCCAGGCGGCTCCGATGCCGACGACAGGCGCCAGAAGCGCAAGCTTTGGACGCTTCGTGACGGCGGCCACCCCCACTGCGGTCAGTGCTCCGACCGTGCCCGCCACGTGCAAGGCGCGGTTGGTGGGGTCAGAATGCTGCCTGAGGTAATACGGCCAGAATTCCTCGAAAGAATCGAAATGGTCGGCCATGGAATCCTCCCGGATGACTACTGGTAAACGAAGAAAAAGAGAACGGCGAGCGCGATCAGCCCGAGCACAAGCCCGGCGAGCACCTCGAGAAGCAGCGAAGAGTCTTCTTGCTCGGGCTCCCGCGTGGCCTCGAACGACATATCGAGAGTCTCCGAGAATCTCCGCTCGTCGCGAACCTGAGGATGTGGAGTCGATTGCGGCTCGCGCCGTTCAGGAACCGGTGTGTGCGGGGTACGAACTCCGTGGGCGGTGTCCGATGGAGTGATAGTCGCCGAGTCGGTCGGCTCGGGTTCCTCCACATCGAGTTCGTACGAAGGACGCACATCCGTTTCGATGTCCGAGATGTCGGGTCCGAGGCTTCGCGGCACCGTCAGATCGTCATCCGGCGCATCGCCAATGGTCATGTAATCACTCGATGTCGCGCCCGAATCCGACACGAAGACGCGCTCGCGCGCCGGAACAAGGGGCTGATACGCTTCGCCAAAGAGTTCGTAGATCGCGCGGGCCATCTCGTCGGCGTCCGCATAGCGATCGTCGAGCGTCTTTGAAATCGCCTTCTGTATGACCTCCGAAAAGACGCATCGCTGGACCTCATCCGGCAATTTGATGGGTTTCCCCGAGGCCTGAAAGAGGATGGTGTCGTAGACGTTTTCGATCTGCACCAGCTTCTCGCCGGTGACCATCTCGGCCATGATCAGGCCCATGGCGTAGATATCGGCGGCAGGCCCGACGTTCTTTTTGTGGACGAGCTCAGGCGACATATAGGCCGGCGTGCCAACCAGCGTGCCCGCGTTGGTGATCTCCCCAGAACTCTCGTCGTCGAGCGCCTTGGCAAAACCAAAGTCGAGCACTTTGACGTGACCTTTATCGTCGTCGTTGACCAGAAAGATATTGGCCGGCTTCAAATCACGGTGAACGATTCCCAGGGCATGAGCTGCTGCAAGCGCCGACAGGGTCTCGAGCGTAATTCGCTTGATAAGCTTCGGTTTGAGCGGACCGTGATGGTAGAGGAGCGTGCGCAGATCGGTACCCGTCAGGTACTCCATCGCCATATACGGAAGTCCAGCGGAAGTCTCTCCGTAGTAATGCACCTTGACGATGTGTTTGTGGTCGAGGCTGTAGACCAGACGTGCTTCGCGCTCGAATCTGCGACGCAGTTCATCTTCGTCGTGGGGTCCAGGGCGTAAGACCTTGAGGGCAAGCTGTCGCTTCTCGAGTTGATCCTCGACCTGATAAATCGAGCCGAAATTCCCGCTATCGATTTCGCTCTCAACGAGGAAAACGTCGTCAACTACCTCCCCAACTTCCGGCATTTTCGCCACGGGCGATCTTCTCGAAGCACTGAAACCAAAGGACTAAACGCCCCTAATGTACATGGCCAAGCCGGGATCCGCCACGAAAAAGCTGGACGAAAAGGCATGCCTTTTGGCGAGATGCAAATCGCACTAAGATAGAGCATCCAACACGAGAGGCATGAAATGAGCAAAGGATATGAGTGGGCGCGCATCGCCCTGTGTTTCGCATTGACCGGGCTCGCAGTACTGGGCGCCTGCAGCGATGATCCTGAGCCGACCGAAGACGATCCACCGTTTTCGAATGTCACCAACAACAACCAGACAAACAACGCAACCAACAACATGACGATTGGTACGGCGTGCGAAACCAACGAAGACTGCACGCCCCCCGAGCCCCGATGTCGCGAGAATGTCGTGATTCGCATCACCGGGAACGGGGTCTGTCTCTCCGACGAAAAATTGTGCAACTATTTTCCGGTCACCGAAGAGCAAGATTGCGCGATCACTGGCCAATCATGCGAAGCCGGTGAATGCGTCGACAACGCCTGCACGGGAGTCGTCTGCGAACAGCCGGTCGATTTCTGCGAAGGAAATACGCTGGTCTTCTACACCGACCCGGGAACCTGCAACCTCGACACCGGGATGTGTGAGGACGAAGAATTTCGCGTCGACTGTGCTGCAGAAGGCGGCGAGTGCATGGACCGCACCTGTATCGGACAGTGCGTCGGCGTCGTCTGCGACACGCCGCCCGACGATTTCTGCGACCCGATGACCGGCGAGCGCGTGACGCACGACATGGGCATGTGCGACATGATGTCCGGCGAATGCAGTTATCCCGAGGTGAGAGCGGCCTGCCCGGATATGGAGATCTGCGTCGATGGAGCGTGCGTCGAAGACCCGTGTCTCACCGAAATGTGTCTTCCACCTGCTGATACCTGCATGAACAACAGCGTCGTGAGCTACTCGGGGAACGGCATGTGTATCGAGGCCACAGGGATGTGTGATTACTCGGCTGTCGAAATGACCACCGACTGCGGCACCGATACCTGCATCAACGCGCAATGCGTCAATACCACCCCGGCCGCCGGGGAGCTGGTCATCGTCGAGATCATGCACGATCCCGAAGTCGTCGCAGACACCGCGGGCGAGTGGTTTGAAATCATCAACGTCACGATGCGTCCGCTCGACCTCGAAGGTCTCGAAATCGCCAGCGGCGGCATGGACCTCGGATATACGATCTCCACAGGACAGCCGCTTCTCTTGCAGCCTGGCGACCGATTCACCATGGGTATCAACGACGATATGATGACCAATGGCGAGGTCCCGATCGATATGGCCTACACGGATATCGTGCTCGATGCGAGCGACTCATTGACGCTGACCGCTGCGTCCACGCAGATCGATACGGTCTCGTGGGATGATATGACCTGGCCCAATACGCCGGGCTCGTCGATGACCTTTGGCGATCAAAATGATCCGGCCGTCGACGATAATGCCGACGTAGGCTTCTGGTGCGCAGGCACGACGATGATCGCCAACAGCACAGATTTTGGTACGCCGCAGGCAACCAACGATATGTGTCCCTGAGTTTAAACGCGATCCTGGCGGTCGCGGTGGCGCACTTCGACAGACCATCCGCGTCCACGCCAGCGAGACGCGACCTCTTCTGCGATCGCTACCGAGCGATGCTGGCCGCCCGTACAGCCAATACCGACGGTGAGATAGCTCTTACCCTCGCGCTCGTAGAGCGGCAGCATGAAATCGCCCACCTGCCGCATCAATCGCAAGACGCCGCCCGCCTCGGGTTGCCCGAGTACATAATCTCGAACAGCAGGGTCGAGCCCGCTCTGAGGCCGCAGGTCCTCGACGAAGTAAGGGTTTGCCAGAAAGCGAACATCAAAGACCAGGTCGCACTCCCGCGGCAGCCCGTGCTTGAAGCCAAACGATAGAATCGTGATCTTCAGATGGCTCTCGGACTCCCCGGTAAAGTGTCCCTTGATCTTGGCTTTGAGCTCATGAACCGTCTTGTTGGAGGTGTCGATGATCCACTCGGCGTGGGCTCTGAGTTCGGCGAGTAACTGGCGCTCACGGGCAATACCGTCACGCACCGTACCTCCGTCCGAGGCAGGGTGAGGGCGACGGGACTCGCTGTAGCGCTGGATCAATTTTTCGTCCGACGCCTCGAGGAAGACGACTTCGACGATGGCCCCCTCCTGACGCAACTTGTCGATGGTCTCATCGGCCTGGTCGAGGAACGAACGCTCACGAGTATCGACGACGAACGCAAATGAGTGAATGCCCGGCCCGGCGCGACCGCTGGCCAGCTCGAGCACTTTGGGCAAGAGCGGGACAGGCATATTGTCGATGCAGAAAAACCCGAGATCCTCGAGTGCACGGACGGCCGTCGTCTTTCCCGAGCCACTGAGGCCCGAGATGATGACTACGCGCGGATTGGCGGTCGCTTCGCTCAACTCTTCCATATCCCTAGGATGCGCAGGAATTGAGAACTTCGCAATTTCCCGGGCGGCGTAGGAAGAAATCGGTCGTGTCCCAACGTTCTATCTGCGGCACGTCCGTCACTTTCGCTTGGCTAAGTTCCCAAAACTACTTAGACTTCGCGACGGGACGAGGGTGCGGGGACGAAATCAGAGGCGGAAATGGGGTCTGATCAAAAGAATGGGCGCGATGAAAAGCTTTCCGAGCGAATTCGTGAGTTGGAAAACTTGCTCGAAGCATCCAACGAGCGTGAGCGGCGGCTACGTTTTCTTCTCGATATGATGCCTTTTTACGTGGCGTATGTGGACCAGGAGCTTCGCTACCAATTCAACAATGCGACGTACTCCGCATGGAGCAAAAACGGAGATACCTCTGAGTTCCTCGGAGAAGAAGTCAGCGATGTGATTGGCGACGAGGCGATGGACGAGATCCAGGAACATATCCATCGCGCGCTCAGTGGTGCTCAGGTCGAGTTTGAGGGCGTCGTCCAATACGAACAGGGAACACGACACGTCGAACTCCAATACGTGCCCGACCGCCATCTCGACGAAATCCGTGGATTCGGGGCGATCGTCGAGAACAAGACCGAGCAACGCGAACGCGAAGAACGCCTGCAGGAAGCAGCGATCGTCTTCGAGGCATCGCGTGACGCCATCATCGTGCTCAACCACGCACACAAGATCGTACGC
>CAYFTY010000082.1:0-9972 GCA_964346045.1 uncultured Bradymonadales bacterium
GCCTCGATGCGGGCGACGGCCGTCTCCGCATCGTCGATGTCGCGGTAGAAGAGCCCCCGTCGACGGGTTTTCGGTCGAGCTTCGATGGCTCGTGCGTTTCGACTGGGCGTTCCGGCGTGCTCGTTTCGACTGAATCTTCGAGTGCTCCCCCAGCGCCGCGAACTCATTCGGCGAGGCCAGGGCCAACACGGGCGAGGAGACGACCGCAGACGATGTGGCTCATCGTCGAGGAGAGGCGGCGAGGTGATCGTTGTCTCTCGACCGTCAAACGGTCAGGATCAGTGACACAGATCACTGGACTAGACGTTGGTGTGAAAACAGCTTTCGTCAACGCCGCGTTCGAGCAGCTCGAACGTAACCGCGTGCACCATTACTGGCGCACCGCAGAGAAAGACGGCCGCTCCTCGGGGGTCGACGCCGCTCTCGTCGAAGGCTTGCTGCACGAATGTTCCACCGCTCACCATCGCGAGCCTTGTCACCGAACGGGCTTCGAAATCGCGAAGCTCTTCGAGGTATGCAAAATCTCGCGCGAGTTCTTCGCCGTAAAAGAGCCACGTCTCGGGCGCATCTTCACTATCATCGAGACGCTGCAAGACACTTCTGACACTGGCGATCCCCGAGCCCGTCGCAAAGATGAGCAGCCGATCGAAATCGTCGGCATTGGGATAACCCGCACCCTCGGGTAGTGAAGCCTCGATCGTACTTCCGGGCTCGAGTTCTTCGAGCAGGGGTGCAATCGCCTCGGTCGGATCGATCAAAAAGACCCAGTTCGTGCCGGGACGATTGGCGAGCACGAAAAAGCGCGGCTCATTCTCACCGAGCACCAGAGTCACGTACTGGGCGTCGTGGCGATGTGCCTCGCGCAGCTTTTCAGGCGTTTCGAGCTCGATCCAGGCATAGCGGCCCGTTCGCCCGAAACGAGCGATCGGCAGCTCGAAACGCTGGCGGGGCGCCGTTCGAGGAAGATCGGGGCTCACCGACGCGATCCGATCGGCCACTTGCTCTCTTGTTTCAGGCTTCATCATCAATGATTCCATCCGGACCCTCGCCCGTAGCAGTCCCTCATGGGATGCCGCGGGGTCGCCAGAAGTTCAGAATCGAACATTCGTGCCCACGCCCGCTGCAAAATAGGCCTGCGAATATTCGCCGTTTCCGACGATGAGCGTGAGTTCGTCTTCGGTATCGGTCGGGTTGATCTGGCGTACCTGCGAATTGGCGATGGTCTTGGACGGGATCAGGTAATAGCCGAGGCCCGCGTCGATCGACCACGAACCGAATCCGTAGGTTGCCCCGAGCGAGAGCAGGTGTTTGTTGCCGTCAGCGAGAAAGACGCTGTAGCGATCATCGGGGATTGCCCCCGTTTCAAAGGCGTACCCGGCACGCAACGTAAATGATTCGTCGAAATCATAGTCGCCGCCGAGCCGCACCGAAAATGTATCTTGCCATTCCTGCGGGATGCTCAGCGGCCCAACGGGAATCGAGCCAATGCCAGGTACACCCGTGACCGCAATTTCGTTGGGCGTGGCCTGAATTTCATCAAAGATCGACCAGCCTTCGTAAACCGCGGCGAGCTCGATGTCCCAGGTGGGTGCTCGATAGCGCAACGCAGCGCGGATCACGGCGGGGAACTTGATATTGCCAGAGAGGGTATTGCCTTCGAGTTCAGCGTTGTTGAATGCGGGAGACGAAGGCAGACGTGCACGCAGCTCGGCATCGTCATCGGCGAATACGACCGGCGCCTGAAATGAGAGCGCGGTATGCAGTGATTCGGCGAGCCGAAACCAGATGCCGACATTGCCCGAGATGTTGAGAATCGAGGTCAGCGTAATCTCAGAGAGGATATCGAGATCCTCGTCCTCGGGAGCGCCGTAAAGACCGGTATAACCGCTGGTCACATTGATCAGACTGAACGAGGCCGGGACCATTTGCACGCCTGCACCTAGCCTGAAATTATCGCCGACTTCGTACGCCAGCGCAAAGTGCACAAAGCCGGCCAGTGATTTGTCGTTGTCGACGAGTGTATAGCGCTGTGGACCGTTCTCGGGGAAGGTGTGCCCCGAAAGGTATGGTGCGTAGAAACCGAATGCCCACGACATGTCGTCGATAAAGAAAGGCCCACCGATCAAGACCTGCGGATCGGCCTTGGGCGCGGCGTCGTTGCTAACCTGCGGGTAGGTGCGAATATCACCATTCTCGAGGGTGCGCGGTGCTCTCTGAAAATCGAATGAAAGATTGATGAACGCCAGATCGACGGTGAGCTGGAGTTCTTCGAGACCCGCGAGATTGGCCGGATTGTACCAGAGGCTGTTGAGATTCTGCTCACCACTCGCAACGTAAGCGCCAGCGCGCCCAAGGGGATGCACGCCGCGTCCGGGCAGATAAAACCCTGCACCCAGCGCATCGGCCGGTACGAGAAGTACGCCCAGCAGCAACGCGAGGATCGTCGAGAGTACACGCATTGAATTTCGCAACTCAGTTGCCCCGAGTGGAGGTCAGCGCTGGCGGCGCCCGACGAGTTCATAGAGCCTCTCGACCCCGTGGACATCGTCTTCCAGATATTTGGCGAGTTCGTTGAAGAAGATGCGATAATCTTCGGGCGACTGCAACTGCTCGGCGAGTGGATCGGGGCTGAAATAAGCTGCGATCATGTCGAGGAGCACGGTGAATGGTGCATCGCTTCCGGTCTGGCGCTCGAGCCCTCGATTGATGAGAAAAATCCCGGTGTTCTGCGGGTCGTTTTCGAGCGTACGCGCCAGGAGCTCGGCTCCCAGGGTCAGCATCGGAGTTCGTCCGTACGGCTCGACTGCCCAGTCCCGATCGGGATCGAGAGCCTTGGCCAGAAACTTCGCGACCGGGACCCAGACCTCAGAGTTGATCGAAGAAACCATGAACTGATGAGTTGCGATGGCGACCTGCGCACGACCTTCTGGAGATCCGAAGAGATATTCGACGAAATCATCGATGAGTTCTCGGTCGGCATCGTTCTCGAGCGTATTGGACGCCAGATCGACAAAGCCGACGAGCATCCTCGAAGTCCAGAATTCGTCGAGCGTTTCGACCACGTCGACACTCAACCAATCTGAGAAACTTCCATCGGCGATTCTATCTTCGGCACGAGAGGCCAGATAGCGCGTCAGGTGCGCTGCAAGGGCCGGAGAGCCAGGTCTTTTGAAACGTGGCTCGCCGTTGGTGTCTTTTTCGGCGCCGATGGCGACATCGGCAACATTACCGGCCGCAGTGCGCAGGCGCTTTCGCGTCTCGGGGACCTCTTCGAGTCGCCTGGACGCCTCACCGATCGAGTGGGCAAGCACCGCGAGGCGACTCGGCCCGGTCAGCGTTCGACCGTCATCGATGATGATGAAATCTTCGCCCGCTCGCGTCTCGAATCCCTCGGCGAGTCCGTGTCGCAGGAAGGCTCGCAGGTCTTCGGTCATCGGTATACCGGTCTCGGTTTCGACTTCATGAACTGCGATCGCAAATTCGTTCAGGGCAATGAAGAGCTCATCGTCGGTGAGAATCTCTTCGAGCGCCCTTTCGTAGCTGCGTATATTCGACGCCTTCATGCGCGAAGGCTGACCCGACCGGGTCCTGTAGAGCGAGGCATCGCCTGCGTAGTGATCGTGAATGGTCGAGAATATACCTGCCAGAGTCGACTCGGCGTTATGGTTCGCGAAGGCGACCGCCAGAGGATAGATCGTATCGATGGTGCCAGATGCTTCTCCGACGAAGAGTCCATACGCCAGGTGCTGTGACATCACGAAGTCGTCCTTGCAGACGGGATCATCAATGTCGAGAACGACCCGTTCGGTCGCAAATCGCAAATCCTCTTGATTGAACAGGCGCGTGATCTGGTCGGGTCGAGGCACGCGATCGAGCTCGGCGCCAAAGAGTGGACTCAGGGTACTCAAGAGCGAAGCGACATCTCCCGAAGAAACACCCAGCAGATCTAGAAGGTCTCCGAGGTCACTCGACCAGACCTCGTCAGGTACGTAGTCGGCGAGGTCCAACATCCCTGCGATCGAGCGCAGATAAGCCTCGCCAGCACCGGGTAGCGCGAGCAGCGGCGGCAGCTCTGGAAGGTCGCTCCCATCGATGCTCGCCTCTTTGATCGACATGCGATATTCGACGCCCGAAGCGTCACGAACAAGATGCAGGAATTTCTGCAAGAGGCTGCGGCCCCGCTCGCTTTCGGGCGCATCGAAGTCCATTGGCTCTGAGAAGATCTCTTCGTTGGGACACGCACGAATGCAGGAGTATCGAGGTAGCGTGCCGATCTCGTGACGCTCACGGCACTGGTGGAAACACGAATCGTAGGGCCCTCCTTCTTCGGGCCGGGCATCGTTGTCACGAAAGCGCAAGAGCGTTCCCATCGACTCTCCCGTCTTGGTCGAAATCGGCTGGCGGAACGCCCAGAGAACATCCGCAAAGAGCCCTGGATCGGCCGCGATCTCTTCGAGGTGCGGCATCAGGTCGTAGATCAACGTCTGGTCATCGCTCATCTCGGCAGACGGGTGTTCGTTCAGAATGTCGATGACCCGATCGAGTTGATAGAAAAGGCGCGCGAGTGCTTCGGGCTTTCGCTCCATGAGCTCGGCGAGCCCCCGCATCAGGGACGGCATCTGCGGAAGTTCCATCAAGTGAACGGTCGCGTGCGTGAGATCCGCGAGCGGATGATCGTTCGAATACCCCTGGTAAGCGCCATCTTCGTCAGACTGCACGGTTTTGGGGCCCATAATCGTCTGAAAGGCCACCAACATGTCGTAGAGCGTGTCCTGCGCTGAGAGCGGCTGAAATTCACGCACAAGAAAGCCGAGGCCAGTGTTATGGAGGTCGACATACTGGTAGATCAGGTCGCCATTGGGATGCAGTGCCCGACCGAATTCGTCGCGCACGACGGGATCGTCGATGGACTCCGTCCTCGAGAATGGCTCGAGCTTTCCGGCGCCTCCGTTCTGATAAACGAATTCGCCGTTCGCGTTCAGATCGGCGAAGCCATCACCATCTTCGTCGACAAAGGGATAGCCGACCTCGCCGTCGATCATCGCCGGGAGCGGATATCCTCGATCGTCGTAGAGGACCGCCCAGATCGGTGTGAGATCTTCGTCAGCCATGTAGCGATTGTCGGGCATCAAGGCCATGTCGCGCAGCGTCACGGCGAGAGACTCGTCGTCTTCGGTCTCGGCGCCTTCGAGTGCCTGAACGAGCTCACGCGTAATGTTCGTCACCGCTTCCGACTCTTCGGGGTCCAAGAGACCGTCTGCGTTCACACCGTCATTTTCGAGGCCGATACGCGAGATCATGGCGAGAAAGGCAGGAAGCCGTGGGTACGCAGTCACGTAGCCGGCCAGATTGGGTGGTGAGTCGACGCTCACGAAAGACTCTGCGTCGGGACCCGTCGGGGTGGCCAGCGCAGCGAGGAGCGCAACATCATCGAGGGCTTCGAGCAGGAGCATCTGCAGTCGCCGCGTGATCGCGGGTAGGATGCCCTCGTCGACGACAGCGAGTACGTTCTGCAAGAAGGTATCGACTTCTTCGAGTTGGTCTTCAGGAGCAACCGTATCAACCGCCTCGACGAACTCGATATAGTGATCATCGAGCATCTGCGTCTTGGCTTCGGCGTTTACGGCAGCACGTTCGGCATCTTTTTTCCAGATGACGAAGAGCTCGTGGCCCAGTGTCCTGGTCGGCGTGTCCTCTCGTTCGAAATCATACTCTTTATGACAGCCCATCAGGCTGCCGAGCACGATCCCCGCAAGCAAACACCACGCGACCGAGCTCGAACGGAGGCGCATGGTTTCCTCGTGTCCTGTAGAAATGCGTCGCCTTCAAAGATAGCGCGACAAACCGAAGATTAGCAAAAGGCGTGCATCCATTCACGACGCAGTGCGTCGAAAACACATGTCATTCACGGGAGCACGCCCGACTGATAGACTCGAACTCCGAGTTCGAGCGCATCTAAGAGGTTCCATTGGCACCACGGGAATCCCAGGCAGTTACACATCCCTCCCTGGCGGAAGAGTTCGAGGAATGTGCAGGTGAGGAGTCCGGCATTCGGCGCATCGCCGAAAGGCTCTTTGACGAAGGCTGGACTGAGCAGTCGCGCCACGAGCTCAGTCGCGTCCTCGCCGGGCAAAATTGGGAGTGGGAGTCAGCGCCTCTAGCTCTGAGGGCCTTCGTCGAACTTCATCGCGACGCGACGCGGCATGACCGTTTCGAAGACGAACTGACGATGCTCGTGCGAGAAGCATTTCAAAGTGCCGACGCGGTCGACCTTCTCGAGCTGGCCAGGCGACGACTTCCGAGAGCCGTCTTCTCGAGGATCGCTGCCAGGGCCGCATCTGATTCGACCACGGCGCTGACAACACGCGCACAGCTCCAATACGCGCTCGAATCAGCAACTCCTGACGAAACCGTGCAGATCGTCTCGAGGATCGAAAATTCCGGCATCTACGATCTCGCCTGGGAAACCCTCAACGACAGGCGCGGTGGAGTCTCGAAGAGTTTGCTCGGCGTACAAAAGACGTGGGCCGAACGGCTCTTTGGCCCCACGCTCGAACGGTTTTTATTTGGCCCGGCCGGCCTGGCTGGATTTCCCGGGGTCGGGGCCGCGGTCCTTTCGGTCTTTACGCTCTGGATGACCGGACTTCAGCCCGCATGGGGGATCGGGATCTTCTCTCTGCTCTTTTTCGGCACACGGGCTCTGCTCTGGGGGCATATTTCTGCGAGTTTCACACCGGATCAACTTCTCGCAGCAGCCGCACGGCCCAGTTCTGCAGGACTTCTCTTTGCCTGGGCCTGCCGGTCCCGACTCGAAGAAGGGGTTGCGCCTCCGGTCGAGTATATCCAGGCACTTCGCTCTGTCATCACCGAGGCTCCGCCTTTTCTCCTCGAGCGATCCCGGGCTGTGTCGAGCGTGCTCGAGCGCGAGCTCGTTCATACGGCTCCGCGTCTCGACCGCGGGCGGCTCGTCGAAGCCGTGCGTGATTTTGAGCAGGTGCTCCATCGTCAACGTCGTCTGATTGCCGGAGTCTCCCAACACGATACCGCCCTGATTGCGAGCGCATTGAGAATGCCCGAGTCGCGGCCAGCTGCCCTGCGGGCGCTCGCGAGAGCCAAGGCAGATCCCAAACTCGTCGAGGCCTGCCTCGACACGATGGCCGGGCAGCCCGAGTCCCTCGCGCTCTGGCACTACGGGCTGCGGGCGCAGCTCGGTGGTGGAGTGCGAAATCAGTCGCATTCGCACAATCTGCACCAGTCCTTTGATAACGCACTCGCCTCGCTGGCGCGCACGAGTTCTCTCGGCGGGGAGCTTCGGTGCGCCCGACTGGTCTGGACGAGCGGCGAGCTCTTGAGCGTGGACGCTCATCGAGCGTTCATGTGGCTTCTCGAGCACGAGTCGCGCTCGACCCATTGTGTCGAGTTATTCGACCTGGCCACTCATCTCGATGTGGAAAGTAAGACACGCGCCCTCGAATCACTCGGCGAGGAAGCGATGAAATTCGCTGTGGCATGCTTTGGCACCGATGCTCAGCTCTACGAACTGGGGCGAAACGGTGGCGAAGACGCTGCGTTGATGCTCCGACGCAACGCCGGGCCGGCGGCAGCACTCGGGCTCTGGAACCTCGCCAACACCGGCACTTCGAGAGAGAGGCGTCAGGCGTGGACCGCTCTCGAAGAACTCGCCGAGCGGTATGACTACCCACTCTTCGAACTCGTCGACGAGTCTGTGGCAGCCGTGCGCGAATTGCCACGCGACTCGTGGCAAGAGCTGGCCCGTTCACGCCTGATTCAGGCAATGGTCGGTCGTCGTCGTTGGAAGCCTCGTGCGTGGCGACGCGCCATTGGACGACCCGAGTTTCTCGAGCACGCACGCGGGCTCGTCTGGGCGAGCATGGATCTCTACGGTCGCGTTCTCGGGACCTTTCATATCGACGAGTCACTCGAGTTGGTGGACCTCGATCACGAGCAATGGCGACTGCAGGGACACCACCGGGTCGGTATTCCCTCGGCGGTCGACCTCGAATCGGGACTGCTCGAAGAATGGTCGCAATGGATGGCCGATTTCGAGATCGTTGCACCCTTTGAGCAGCTCGCGCTCGCCCACACACCCGAGCGAGATTATTCGAGTCGAGCCTTTCGCACGCTCGCTCAGACCCGATGGCTGGCGTCTCATCCGGATGATGAACGTGTCTTCTCGTTCCTGAGGCCTTTCTTTGAGCTAGATGCCACGGCGATTGTCGAGATTGAACCCGGTCTCGGAGAGCACGATGAAGAGCAGCGTGTCGAACACGTCGGATTCATCGACGGTGTTCATTTTGACGAGCCTGCGGTGCCCGTCTTTGCAGACGAAGAGGCCGATCCCGAAGCTTTTTCGACCGCCCGTCAACTCATTTTGCACGACATTGTGCGCGCTGAAGACCAGAGCGTAGATTCATAAATTTACGAAACGGCAGACCATTGTTAATCTGTCACTGCTCATCCTCCCCCGACGTAGACAGCTAATGGGTCGCGGCGAAGCGCCAAAACTACAAGTCCGATGTGAAGAGTGTGGGACGGCGTTCCGTCTGACGCTAAAACGCGGTCGTCTGCCTGCCGACGAGATCCCTTGTCCGAAATGTAAGCACCCGCTCGATGTGAAATCACAGTGGAAAGCCCAGGGCGGAGAGTTCCGGGAGCGTCCCAACACCGACAACCGCGAGACGAAGCTCTCGCCACTGCATCAGCGGAAATTGCGCGCCGGGGATTCCGAAGATGACGCCGACGAGGCGAAGTCCGTGCCAAAGGCACAGATCCTGAATCGGAAGAAACTACGCAAGCCGCCGCCGGCCGCGGCAGCAGAACCGCCCGCACCAAAGGCGGCATCACCGGCGACGGAAGCCGCAGATCCGCCCACACGACAGCTCGGCACTCCTTCCGAAGAAGAGGTCATCGATCCGCCTCCCCTGCAGCGGCAGTCCAGGAGTCCCGAGCCCCAGAAGTCTGATGAGGAGAGCGCCGCTGAAAAACGCGCGAACGACCAAAGCGGCGCCCCGGACGCCCTCGGCGGCCTGCTCGATTTCAGTGATGTCGCCTCGGAACTCGAGGATGATGAAACTGTAGAGCAAGCACCAGCGGTGGCTGCGGGTGACGCCGAAGATGCAACGGTAGAACAACCGCCGCCGCCGATCGACGCCTTCGAAGATCCGACCGTCGAGACAGCCCCACCCATTCCCATCGATGAATCCGCAGCAAAACCCACGGAAGAAATGGAAGCGGTATTGCCAGAGACCCGGCCCGAGCCGCCCAACGTGCCGAGACCGACGGTCCCCACGCCACGGATCCCGGCTCCGAAGAAAGAAAACGAGAAAAAGACGGCCAAGATGAATGTGGTCGAGCCTGGCGGTCCTGACACTCGACCGATTGCAAAGGTCGACCGAAAGCCGAAACCTGGAGCCAGCATTCCATCACTCTCGCTACCACGACCCAATTTCAAAAAAGCAGAGAAGCAGAACGAGGAAGATACGACTCTCAAAGTCAACATGGATGAAGCGGTCGAAGAGCTTCAGGCCGATGAGCTCGAGACCTTCGAAAAGGCAAGCACGGGATTCCTCGAGAGTCTCGAAGCGGCCGAGTCAGAGACGGTCCAGATGACTCCCGAAGCTCGAGAAGAAATGGTTGAGGCCGCAGAAGAAAAGAACTCTGAATTGGCATTCGACGCTCTCGAGGACACGACCGAGGACGCGCACAAGCCTGAAGCCGAGCTGGCCTGGGGCGATGACGCAGAGCCCGAAACACCTTTGGAGGCCGCGAACACCAGCGAACCCAAGATCCAGATCGATCTCGAGTACGAATCGGCTGCATTCGAATTGGCAAGCGGTGAAGAAGACGAAAGTCAGCAGCCTTCTATGCCTCAGGTTCAAGAGCCGGTGCCTGCCGACGAGCCGCCCATGGAGAACTGGACTTCGCAACACGACGAACCCGAGCCGGCATCTC
>CAYFTY010000083.1:0-9931 GCA_964346045.1 uncultured Bradymonadales bacterium
AAATCCCTGCGTCCGAGCTCGACCTCGGCGAAGAGGCACCGCAGACCCCTTTCCAAGAGGTTCTGACGAGGATTCGCCCGGGCGCACCGAAACCGTTGGATTCGGGCGAGGACGACGACGAGATGTTTCACGTGAAACAGGAGGCGTCATGAGCCTCGATCTACGCGTACTTTCTCGTACGGGCGTGCGGGCCGGCGTTCGCAAGAGCGCAAAAGCCGTCGGCCTGGTCACCTTTGGACTGGTCTGGCTCGCGTCGACGACTGCCTGGGCGCAGGCCGGCATGATGGGCCAGTCGAGCCCGATTACCTTCGTGATCGTGCTCGCGCTTCTGGCGCTCTTGCCCTTCTTTCTGATCATGGTGACGAGCTTTGTGAAGATCGCCGTGGTCCTCTCGATCTTGCGAACGGCGATCGGTGTACAGCAGGCGCCGCCAAACCAGGTGATCACCGGTCTGGCGATCGTGCTGAGCATCTACATCATGGCGCCCGTGGGTCTCGAGGCATTCAACGCCGTCGAGCCCGTACTCCTCGAAATGGAGGATGGAAGTTTTGAAGGCGGCATCACCGAATACCTCGAAGTGGGCACCAGCATCGCCAATCCAATTCGCGACTTTTTGCTCAAACACGCCGACCCGACCGAGCGCGAGCTTCTCTACGAACTCGCACTCGAATTGAGGCCTCCCGAACAGCGCGCGAGTGTGAGCAGCGACGACTTACTGATCGCGATTCCCGCCTTTGTGCTCACAGAGCTCAAAGAAGCCTTCACCATCGGATTCGTACTCTTCGTGCCCTTCATCATCGTCGACCTGGTCGTCGCGAATATCCTCTTGAGTCTGGGAATGCATATGCTGAGTCCAACGACAGTGAGCCTGCCTTTCAAGCTCTTGCTCTTCGTGCTCGTCGACGGATGGTATCTGGTCATCAAAGGTCTGATTCTGGGGTACGTCTGATGGACGATTATATCCTGCAGGTTGCTCGTGAAGGACTCTTTCTGGTGCTCATTGCCTCGGCGCCCCCGGTGCTGACCAGTATGGCGGTCGGCCTGCTGGTGAGCGTGGTGCAGGCTACGACCCAGATTCAAGAGCAGACGCTGACCTTCGTGCCCAAGCTCGTCGCGGTCATGGTGAGCCTGGTGATTGCCGGGCCGTGGATCGCCGAGCAGCTCGTGCGCTTTACCCGCGTCGTCTTCGAAGGGATTCCGCTGGTGATGTAATGGAATTCATCGAGGCACAATTTGAGAGCGCCAACGAGCTCGTGCTCATCATCGGGTTGATTACTGCCCGCATGATCCCGATCGTGCAGCTTGTGCCCTATCTGGGCGGAAAGGCCACACCGCAGGTCGTCAAGATGGGGCTGGCGATGGCGCTTTCCGCGCTCGTGATGCCCGCAGTCTGGTCGGCGCGGGCCGAGCTTCCCGAATCGGCGGTCGCCATCACGGCACTCATCGGCAAAGAGGTGATCATCGGATTGACGATCGGCTTTGTGGCTGCGCTCGTTTTCGAAGCGGTGCGCATGGCCGGACAGATCATCGACGTGGCACGAGGTCAGTCGATGGCGACCGCTCTCGTTCCGCAGCTTCCCAACCGCATCAGCGTGAGCGCCGACTTTCTCTATCAGTTCTCGATCGCCATCTTTTTGATCGTCGGCGGACACCGATTGCTGATCGCAGCGCTGGTGCACAGCTACGTCGTCTTTCCCATCCACGCCTTCCCGACCTTTGACGTCGACGGCTTTGCTATCGCGCTCACGCTCGCCAGATGGACAGCAGACAGCTTCAATATCGCAATGATGATGGCGTTTCCGGTCGTTGCCTCGATTCTGCTGGCAGACCTTCTGCTGGCTCTCATCAACAAAGCGGCACCCGGCATCAACGTCTTTTTTCTGGGGATGCCGCTCAAAGCGTTGCTCGGGGTACTCGCACTCCTCCTCTCGCTCGACATTTTGATCTTCGAGGTCTTTCTCGACGAGGCTAGCTTTGACATCCGCCGTCTCGAAGCGTGGATCGAAACGCTGGGGGCCTCATGAGCGGCGAAAAGACCGAACAACCCACGGCCAGGAAACTGCGCAAGGCCCGCGAAGAAGGAAATGTCGCCAAGTCGGCCGAATTCACGGGCGCCGCGGTGATGATCACCAGCCTCGTCGCCTCGATGCTCTGGGTGCCGAGCGCAGTCGACCGTTGGTTTGGCCTCGTGCGCCAGGCCGCGACCTACGTCGAAGCCCCCCGCCCCGACCTGACGTCGATTCCGGCCTTCATGCAAGAAGCCTGGAATCTCGTGATGTACAGCATCATGCCGATTCTCGGAGCCGCGTTCGTGATCGCGGCATTCATCGCCTACGTGCAGATCGGTCCTGTCTTTGCCGTCAAGACCTTGATTCCCGATGGCAGCAAGCTCAACCCCGCCAACGGCTTCAAAAATATGTTCTCCAAGGCCAAGGCTGTCGATCTGGCCAAGAATGTTGGAAAGCTCACCCTGATGGGGGCCATCGGCGTGACCGTCTATCTCGACCAGATCCCGGACCTCGTGCGCGCGACGGGCCTTTCACTGAGCTCGGCGATGGTGGTCTTTGGCGCCACCGCCTTTGATGTCGCTCGCTATCTGCTCGGTGGCCTGCTTGTCTTTGCCGTGATCGATATCCTCTGGCAACGCCACAAGCACAACAAAGACCTGATGATGACCAAACAAGAGGTCAAAGAAGAGTATAAAGAGTCAGAAGGGGATCCTCAGATCAAGGCCAAGCGAAAGCAGATGCATAAAGAGCTGCTGCGAGAGGCGAGCATCGGAAATGTGAAGTCAGCCGACGCGGTGGTCGTCAATCCGACGCATGTTGCGGCGGCGATTCGATACAACGAAGCCGAGGCTGAAGCTCCGCGAGTCGTATCCAAAGGACGCGGCGAAACCGCAGCGCGCATCCGAAAGCTGGCCAGGCGCTATGACGTTCCCATCATTCGAGACGTGTCGCTGGCGCGTGCCCTGGTCGAAGTCGACATCGAAGAAGAGATTCCCGAAGACCTCTACGAAGCCGTGGCCGAGGTGCTGCAATTCGTCTATTCTCTGAGAGAAGAACCATGAATCTCGACGCCGAAGAATTCTGGAGCATCGCGCGGCTTGGCCACGTGCTTTTTGAACAAGAAGAGTACGACGAGGCCCGCGCCATCTTTGAAGGCCTGACCACCTTGAAGCCGCAGGCACCCTACCCCTGGGAGGCTCTTGGATGGATCGCATCGGCGCGAGACGAGCACGGACGGGCCATTGAATTCCTCAAGCATGCGGTCAAGCTCGGCGCAGGGCCCGAAGCCAGTCTGCGACTGGCCGAAGAATGGATGAAGGCTGGCCAGCCCAACGACGCGTTGAATGCGCTCCGAGGCCTCACAAACGCTCTCGGCACCATCGGTGCGCGAGCGCGGGCCCTCTCAAAGCGATGCAAAGTGCTTCCTGCAAAGCCTCGCGAATAGCTGCGCTCGACCGCACAAAGCACGAAGATTGCACCGTCTGGCCCGGGTGTCGTATGATCCATCCGTCCACGCCCGAGCCGCCCATGAGCGACGATCCGCAAGACAGCCAGAACAAAGAAGATCTCAATCAAGAGATCGAGCGTGTCTGCGACCGCTTCTGGAGCCTTTCGACCGAGGGTTCGGTCGAATCCGAGGGATTTGCTCAAGTCGCGGTGGGGCTGAACGCCATCCTCGAAGATGTGCGCGACAGCGGCGTCGACACTTCGCGCGTCATGCTCCTCGTCAACGGACTCGATGCGCTCGCCGATTTACTCGTCGACACGCGGCCCGATCGACCCGCCAGCGGGCTCAGCCAGTTCATCGACCGTTTTCGCATCGATGCCCAGAAGCGCATGGCCGGCCTGTCGATCTCGATCATGGGCATCTTCAACGAGCAGGCCGACAATCAGGCTGCGATCACTCAGAGCGCGCAGCATCTGCATGCGATCCGCGGGGCCGCGGCGATGCTCAATCTCACGCCGATCGCCCAACTCTCGGGGGCGCTCGAAGACCTCGTACTCGCCCTGCGCAGGCAAGATACCCCGCCCTCAACCTGGCCGGTGAAGCCGATCCTGCGAGGATTTGCCGTATTGAAATCGGCCGTCGAATCTCCCGAAGAAAAGCTCGATGTGCTCGTCGAAGAGTTGGTGGCTGAAATGCGCAAGCAAATCGCCACACTCGGCAAAGACATCGCCAACGAATTCAAGCGTGAAGACACGTCGGTCAAGACCCGCTCACTGGAACAACGAATTCTCGTGGTCGACGACGTCGACACCGTCGCGGCCAGTGTTGGCTTCATACTCGCCGAACTCGATATTCCGGTGGACATAGCCGTGGATGGACAGGACGCGCTCGATCGATTGCGTTCGACCGCCTACTCGCTGGTGATCAGTGACGTGGATATGCCGCGCGTGGGCGGCTTCGAGCTCGTGCGAAAGATCCGTGCAGACGAAAACCTTCAGGAAATTCCGGTGATTTTGCTCACGCAGCTCGACACCGAAGCCGAGCGAGCGCGCGGGATGAAGGCAGGCGCCGACGATTATATCGTCAAAGGCTCGATCGGCGGGGGCGAGCTTGTGGCGCGGGTCAATGAATTGCTGGTTGAGGCTCCCTTCGTACCGACCGTCGAAGACGATGCGCCGCGACGCAAGATTCTGATCGCCGAAGATACCGAAACGGTGGCGGCGTCCATCGCTTTCGTGCTTTCCGAAGGACCCTACGAAATCGTGCTGGCGCATGACGGCAAGGACGCGATCCACAAACTCGACCAGGATGATTTTGATCTGGTAATCAGTGATGTGGAGATGCCGAGTATGAATGGCTTCGAGCTGGTGACGGCGATGAAGGCCGAGGCTGATTTTGCCGCGATCCCTTTTGTGATGCTCACTTCTCGCGACTCGGATGAAGACCGAGAGAGAGCTCGCGAAGCCGGGGCCGCTCGCTACCTGCTCAAAGGCGAAGTTCCTGCCGACGAATTACTCTCGATCGTTGGCGAGCTTTTGAAAGACGAGTGAGACCATGAGCGGCCGCGTTTTGATCATCGACGATAGTGAATTGATTCTCGACATGCTCGAGATGGTCTGTTCGCAGGCAGGCTACGAGGTCACCACGACGGATACATTCGCATCGGTTCCCGGCATTGTTTCACGTGAAACACCGGACGTGATCCTCAGCGACCTGAATATGCCCGATATGAAGATCGAGAATGATCCAGTCGAAAGCCTGCGAGAGCAGGGCATCGAGGGAATCGCGGTCGTGATCATCTCGGGCCGACCCCAGGACGAGCTCGACAAACGAGCCGCCGCGATCGATGCGCAGGGAGCCGTCTCGAAAGACGCTGGCATGATGGGGATGGCGTCTATTCTTCCTGATCTTCTGGCGAAGCTGACCTAGCGTCTTCGTCGTCTTCACCGCGCACTTTTCTAACCAACGCATCAAAGTCGAAGCCGCTTTCGCTTGCGTATTCTTCGAGCTTTCGAACTTCTTCTCGGATCTGCTTCGCGAGCTCTCGCGACTTATCGGCCGCATGTGCCAGCGGGAAGTCCTCGACAAAGGCCTCGAACTTCTCTTTGTTGAACCATCGCGTGCCCTCGAATTCATGGACTCCGAGCGCATCCCGCACGTCGGTGCTCTTGAACCATTCGCGGGCGTCGGCGGCGCGCTCCTTGCCGAGCTCGGCCACATCCAGAACCGCCTTGAAGACGTCGCCTCCGTAGCTTCCCAGACGATCGGCCAGCCCCGAACTCACCGCCCATTCATCAAAGAATTCGCGAGCGCGTCGCCCGTCATCGCCGAGCGCCATGAATGCCTGCCGCATCACGACCAGGTCGTGAGCTACGAACTCCGTGTCTTCGTCGATGCGGTGCATCGCCTCGTCGAAAAGCGCGTACGCGTCTTCGACGTCGAGGTCGTCCACCCGTTCTTCGACCTCGTTTGCGAAGTGTCGAAACGCCGCCTTCTGTCCGGCAGGTGTCTCTGCCTCGAGAATCGCGCGGATCGAGTCGTAGATCCCACCATATTCGAGGAATCGCCAGGTCTGGTCGAGCGATTCGACCGGCCGGCCTCCGAGATGATCGTGCAATCGCCTGTAGCGTCCGTCGACATCATGCACGCGCCGCCAGTCGAGAAAGACATGGCAGGCGTATGCATCGAGCTCTACGTAGAATCCATTGGACGCAAGCTCCTCGCCTTTGCGCAAATACTCGAGCCCCGAGACGTGATCGCGAAAGCGGTAGTAGATCGCGTCGCCGTCGTCGAGCCCCAGTCCACTCACGAGATCGTCACTAACGATCGTCGATTCGCCATCGTGCTTTTCTGCATAGCCCACCGAGGTTCGAATCCACCCCTGCGTGCTCGCAAACCGATTATGGTAGACCACGAGCGCGCGGGCATCGCCGCGACGATTGCTATATGCAAAGACGTTCTCGTCGACGACGCCATGTACCGTGAAGAGATCGTAGAGCCGAAAATCATCCACTTCGGCAAAGAGCCGACGCCGGTGAAGGAGCGGGAAAATACGCTCTTCATGATACGCCACGAGCCCTTCATCGGGCTCTTCCTCGAGCATCGGCTCGCGAAAATCCATGCCGTATTTTTCACGAAAGCCCTCGATCTGCCCGTGTCCGAACATCGGAAGACCCGGTAGCGTCGCCATCATCGTCGCGACCCCGAAGTACTTATCGCTCTTTCCGAATTGCTCGACCGCGGTTTCTTCATCGGGGTTGTTCATGAAGTTCACATAGCGCTTCAAAATCTGAGGATCGAATTCAAGCGTATTCTTCATGATCTGCCGATACCCCGCGTTATCCTCGTCGCGCAGCATATTCATGAACGCGCTGTTGTAGACGCGGTGCATGCCCAACGAGCGCACGAAATACCCCTCGAGCATCCAGAACGCCTCGGCCAGGAGCAGTGTGTCCGGGGCTTCTTCTGCGACGCGATCGACCACTTCGGCCCAGAATTCAGTGGGCATCCGACGCGCAAATTCCTCTTTGCTCATCCCGTGTCGGGCTCGTGACGGGATCGCACCGGCACTGCCGGGCTCGGGATACCAGAGCCGCTGAATATGCTTATTCACGAGGGTCATCGCAGCATCGAACCGAATCACGGGGAACTGACGCGCGACATGCAGAATCGTTTGAATCACGGCCTCTCTGGCTTCGGCATTCAGATAATCGATCTGCGCCGTGTCATTCCACGGCATCGAGGTGCCGTCATTGCCGTGATAGATGTAGCGAGTCTCCCCCGTCCCGTGGTCGTAACGCTTGAATACAACTGCAGCGTCCTGGCGGCTGTAATATTTATCTTCGATATGAATCGAGACCCCCGGATCATCGCAGAGATCCGGACCATCGAAGGTATACGAAGGGAAGGGACTTTGCTCGAGACTCAGAAACCAGTCTGGATGCTCGATCACCCATCGCGAAACGACCCCGACATGATTGGGCACCATATCGGCAGCCAGCCTCACGCCATATTGCCATGCCTTTTCTTTGAGCCGATCGAACGCTTCGTCGCCGCCCAGTTCACTTGCGATCACGTAGTCGTAGAGCGAGTAAGCCGACGCCACGGCATGGTCGGATCCGCACCGTTGCTTGATGCGGCGGCTGGCATCACTTCGCTCCCAGAGTCCGATCAGCCAGAGTCCATTGATGCCACGTTTTGACAGAGTTTCGAGTTCCTCGTCCGGTATCTGGTCGAGCCGTCGAATGTCTCGTCCATACCGTTTCGAGAGCTGATCGAGCCAGACGAATGTATTTCGAGCGATGATCACGCACGAAGGCATCCAATCGCTGTCGGGGCTGAAGCGCTCGATGTCGTAGTCTTCGAAGGTGTAGACCTCGCTCTTCACAGGCCCCATCGGACCGCCAGATTTCGAAGCCTCGGCAAGCAGATCGCGCGAGCGCAAGAGTGCCTCGAGCATCTCATCGGGCAAGACATCCCGGAACCGTTCGACCGCATACTCGAGCTGTGCCAGGAGGCTGTCGGGATATTTACGCACGACATCGAGCATCAGGCTGGCAAGCGACTCCTCGAATCCCGGCAATCGCGCATCGGCTTCAAACGCGTCGATCATGGCCTGATCGGCCGCTTCGTCGGAGTCGACAAAGGCGAGTTCAGACATCCTTTCGGCTGCACGGTTGGAGGCGATCACGTACGAAAGCAATCTCTCGAGCGCCAGATTTTCGGCATCGAGGCTCGTTTCGTAACTCTCTCGAGCGCGACGCTCGAGATCGCGTTCCGTCGCATCGGTCAGGCGGGACCAGACCCGCTCGAAGACCCGAGGCGCCTGTCGATCCAGCTCATGGCTGAGATGCCGAAAGAGCGCATCGAGCGTAATCAGCGCCCGCAGCTCGGCGGCTTTCACCGCGCGTTCCGGGTGCGTGAGAATATCCCGCTCCGAGTTAATCTCTGCCGCCATCACGCGTGTCGAGGCGCCGGACGTCGAAAGCAGCCCGTCACGTATGAACGCGTCGAGCTCATAACGCCTTCGAGCGTGGGCACTGGGGCGCACCCCCCGGGTCAGAACGGATTTTGAAATGGCCATATCTATCTCCCTTTGCCGCATCGTGCTTTGCAGGTGTCCAAAACTCAACCTCGATCGCGCGAAGATCGTGTGAAGGCCCCGCTCGGCGGCGCATGCCGCGATTGCGAAAGCCGCCTGAGAGTCGTACCCTTGGTGGACTGGAACTTCTCTTGTCGGAGCCGAATCATGTCTCTTCGAATCGAGCGCGAACAACCAGACCTCAGCTCGATCCCGCCGCAATTTCAGAAGAGCGCGGACCCCGAGTCGCCCGAGAAGATGCGAATGATGGCGGCCAACGGCATGCTGCCACTCTCGCCCGAGCAGAACGTGCTTCTGCTCTACGCGCTTTCATTCGACCCATCACAGCAGATCCAGCAGGCCGCCAAAATGTCGGTCACCGACCTGCCGCCCGAAATCCTGGCGCCGGTGCTCACCTCGACCGAAGAGGTCGGACTCCTCGACTGGATCGCTGACGAACGCTCGGACAACGCTGAGATTCTCGAGAACGTCGTCACCAATCGGAACGCGCACGAGCGAACGATCGCCCGTGTTGCGCGACGCGGCGATGCCAAGATGGTCGAAATCGTGGCCACCAACCAGGTGCGCCTGCTCGAATCACCGATCATCATCGAACAGATGTATCTGAACCCCAATGCGCGCGTCGCCACAGTCGATCGTATCATCGACCTCGCGCAGCGAAATGGAGTCAAGCTCAAGGGGATCCCGGGTCTGAACGAAGCGATGGAATCCGGGCAAGACCTCTTCTCGGGCGCGACCGACGCCGACTCGTTCGAGCGCCTCTTGCAGAACGAGACCCACAAGGCCGCAAAAGAAGACGAAGAGAACGAGAAGATCGAGCAAATGAGTCGTTCGGAGCGCGAGCGCTGGGAAGAAGAAAACGACCTCAACGAAGAAGAGCTGGAAAGGAAACCTCTCCACGCTCAGATCTCAAATATGTCGATCGCGCAGAAGATCCGGCTCGCGATGGTCGGGAGTCGCGAAGCCGTTCATATCCTCGTGCGCGATCCCAACAAGCTTGTTCATATGGCGGCGGTGAAAAGTCCTCGCGTGAAATATCCAGACGCGGCGCGCTGGGCCAAAAATAAATCAATGCCCGACGGCGTGATCAACTATATCGCCAACAACCGCGACTGGACGCAGTCCTACGAGTGCAAACTGAACCTGGTCAACAACCCCAAGACACCACTTTCAGAAGTGCTCTCGCTGATGAATCACCTGCGCAGCAACGACCTCAAGCAGTTGATGCGCAGTCGAAACGTGCCCATGCAGGTGGTGCGTCAGGCCAAGAACCTGTACAAGAAACGAACCGGCGGCGGCCGGCGGTAATCTAATTGGTGCGCATCCCCCGTTCTCTCGCGAGAGCAAAGACGTGAGCGAATTGCCCCCCTGCGG
>CAYFTY010000084.1:0-9919 GCA_964346045.1 uncultured Bradymonadales bacterium
CACGTGGCCTTCGACGTATCGAAAGTCGACGGCGTAATCGAGCAAAAAGGTACGCGCCTGCGATTCACCCCAGTGCCCCTTCCACGCCATCAAACCATAGGTGCCTGCTTCAGACGCCATGTAGAATCCCTGCTGGATTCCCGTCGTCGATTGCGGTGCCCCCAGGCCGAGCGTTGCCAGACCGAGTGCGGCGCCAGCCGAGGGCTGCAGGTGGGGTGACCACCGAGCCTTCGACGGAAGGAGTGCCACCTCGAAGGTATTGCGATGGGCTCGCGCCCATGTTCGGATGGAGGCCTCGCTGACGTGGCCGAGCTGCACCACACCTACGAACGCAAAGATAAACATCGGCACGGTCATGATGAACTCGGTCATCGTCGTGCCTTCTTCGTTGCGATCGAAGAGGGTCCAGATTCGCTTTCTGAGTGTCCAGAGTCGCGTTTTCATTTTGCAAGTCCCTCGATGGTGGAGTGCCCGAACGAGCGGGAAATTCGCTCCATATTCGCGAAGTCTCTAGCGGTTGCCATGATGGCGCCTCCCGACCCGATCAACGAGGTCAGTGCCATCTGGGGCAGAACGCTGTGGTAGGCCTGGTTCAGGCTGTAGCCGGCATCCTGCCATTCTCCCGAGAGTGCGACGGGGCGTAGACGTCCCGTCCAACTCGGGTGGAACGGATTCAGTTCGTCACCCTGGAACGACATCTCCGAGCGTGCGATCGACCAGTAGCCGGCGCTCTGGTATCCGAAATCGTCGATGGCACCGAGCTGATGATTATATTCGTAGTCGATGAAGTTGTACTTATTTCGCTCAGACCCAAATGCATCGGGCCGAACCCCATACGACATCACGGTCGACGAGGTATTCGTCAGCCACGAGGCCTGGGACATGCGTCGGAACTTGTAGGGCCGTCCGCGATCGCCAAGCCGGTTCGTGGCCCACATGTATCCCAGGCCGAATGCAGCGATGCCCAGACCCCATGCACGCCACGTGGCGGCGCCCAGGTCCGAACGATTTTTGTGATGATACGAGTTGGCGAAGTGCTCCAGGATGTAGGCCGGCTCGTTCTTCATGTTGGCCGCCAGAGAGTCGCCGCTCCAGTCTGTGTAGTAATTGCCCCAGTCCATACGCTCGACCGGGTACTGGTCAACGATGCCCGCGCCTGCGAAGAAGCTCGCAATCGACGACGGAAGCGCCGACTGAATCGAACTCAAGATCGAACTGATGCCGACGATGTTGCCGGGAGCCGGCGGGAACGTTCCCACGGTCGTCGCGCCATTACGCATGCCACGAACCAGAGCCTCGCTGTACGCCCACCACGGGGTGAGCCACATCATGTATTGTTGATAATTGTCGAGGGCTTCCACATCTGCTTTGTGGTACGAATCGATCGCACCGCTGCTAAAGAAGAAGAAGCCGGCTAACCTCCTGCGGTCCATGATGGTCTCTATTATCATCATGATTCCGTTGATCGCGCACTCAATGCAGGCCGGAATGTTCCAGATACTGCACTGGCTGCACTTCCATGCAATCCACGCCGCGTAGCCGATGTACATGCCTTGATACATCGACAGAATGCCCGCGACCGAACGCTTGGCCACGTTGGTGTACGCGATCATATTCATCGTACGTGATTTCACGGCAGCGTGGCTGTAGGCCGACATGTCTGCAGCGGACTGGAGTTCGACTTTATCGCGAGCTCCTTTTCCGGCATCGATCACGACCCACGAGAGCATCATGATGATGAGGATCGCTGCCATCGAGAGAAGAAGGACAGCGCCCGACTGGCTCTGATGAAATGTGGCAATCCGTGCTTTGAGAACGTTTTTCATATCCATCTCCTAAGGCCTCGGGTAGAGCGGGCTCGCTGGTACCTGAGAGCCATAGTTGAACTGCCGTGAAATCGTCATGTAGTAGCCCTGCCGACCGGCCACTGTCGCCTTCTCACCGAGGATATGAGTCATCATCGGCATCGCGATGTTGTGGGAGTAGATGACGACCGCCCCCGAGCGGCCAATCGCCGCGAAAGGCACGACGGTGGTCGCGTTGTAGGCCCACGTGAATTTTCGCACTGAACGGGTGCGAAACGAGGTCGCATCGAGCGAGCGCGTCAACGAAAGGTTCTCTTTTTCAGCCGAGGCGGTGAGTCCCTCGAGATCCTCGAGCTCGACCGCGAAGGTCAGCGGCATCGCAATCGCGCCCTGGTCCGAGGCTGCCAGCGGAAGCTGCTGACCGAGCATACCTGCTCGAGCCTTGTAGAAGTCTGCATTGAGGATCAGCGGGTTGCGGAAATAGTCTCCGGGCGCCACAGGGGTGAGTGCCTGCGCCGCCTGAATCCGCGCCTTGTTCATGAGCGTGAAATAGCCGACGCCCTTGCGCTGGCCCTGCATCTCTCCCGCCCAGACGAACACGGTTCGCGCTGCCTGAAAGGTCGCGAGGTTCGTCAGAACCACCGCGATATTATTGATGGCGAGCTGCATGATCGCGAGCGAGAGCAGCAGGAAGGCCGGCATTACGATGAGCGTTTCTACCATCGCGGTACCTTTGGCCACTTTGAAGACACGGCCGGACTTTCGATTCTTCCAGCCGAGCCGAATCAACTGATACCCAATGTAGAGCAGGGCCCAGGCGCAAATGCTCAGACCGAATTGAATCAGAAGATCCTGCAGAGTGAACGCACGAAACTCTTGATGCGCCAGACTCTCGAAAAAGAGACTGAGCGATTGTTCGTTCACCCAGGGCAGTGGAATCAGGAGCGTACACAGGATGACGCCCAGAAGATGCACCCACAGAGTGGCTGCCCACGATTTCAAGCGCTTTGTCATGGCTTCACCTCGTGTCCAAATGATGCAATTCCGGATCCACATCGATATTCCGGGCGAGAGAAGGGGGAAGTGCGACAACTTGTCGCACCTGGGGTGTGTAGACCGTTCACTCTTGACCCTCCTCTCCTTCGTCGGATTCCTGGGCTTCTCCGAGGAGTTCTTGAAACTCTTTACTCTCGATGACTTCTTCGTCGACACCTCGGGCCTTCAATTCCTTTTCGAGTTCGAGACCCTGAGCCTTGAAGATCTGGAGTGAGCGCGACATGTTGTCCTTGCTCATTTGCTCCGCATCGTCCGGGGTTTTGAGTCCTTTGATGCGTTCGATTTCGAACGAACGGGCCGCTCGCTGTGCTGCCGAAAGATCCGCCATCACCTGGTTTCGCAAGAGCGGCGGCATATTGGAGTTTTCGAGCATGGCCTTCATATGCTCGGCGCCAAGCCGGTTCTCATATTGACTGAGGCGCTCATTGAGATCGCGTCCGGCATCGATGTCTCTCGAAAGCAAGCCCTGCTGTCGAGCATTCAGCGCTGCATCGACCGTGGAGCGTGCCAGACTGAACGCCTGGTTACGTGCGATTTCACTGATGTATTCGCAAGACTTATCGAGCACATCACGCAGGCCGACGCCACGCAGGTCATAACAGACCCGCCACCAGATGCCGGCCGCCTGACTTTCAGGTACGAAGCCGCACTCTTCGGCGCGCGCAACCGAATTCAAACGCTCGACCACCTCGGGGCGATCCGATTCCAGTGCCGAGCAACCGAGCTGCACATTCCAGCCGCGTAAAAGCTCATTATCCTTCATCCTGGAATTCTCATTGTCTGGAGCGTAGAGCGTCCGAGCGAGACCGGTGAAGAGACTCACGCGATCGTCGGGCCGCAATGCGTCTGGCTTCTTGAGCACCTTGATGATCTCGGCATTCGACCCGCTCAGAACCGGAAGCAAGAGATCGCTGGCGCATTGTTGAATCGAGGGTGAAGCCGCCGAAAGCCGCAGTGAGAGCAGTCGCTGGCCGGACCGCTCGGGAGGCGCAATCGCACGATACGCCTCGACGAGCTGGCAGCTCTCGACATCAGGACGATTCATCAGTGCATCCAACCAGAGATGACCGAGTCGCCTTCGCACGTTCACGGCCGCGTCAGACGTCATTCCCGAGAGGCACTCGGCAGCGACCGCGGGCCGCGGAGCCAATGATTCGTGAAGGCGTAGCGAGAGGGTTCCGCCACGCTCGAGCATTCGCTTGCACGAGTTGAGCGCCACGGCATCCGATGGATCCGTGTATGCTTTTTTGAGTGCGTTCTCGGGGATCCACTGTCCGGCTGCCGAAAGCGTAGTCGCCCGAATCTGTGGGGCAAACCATGCAACCGTGATGGCTGAACCGAGGACCGCGCAGACGACTCCGATCAATACGGGCGTGGGCTGGCGATATTCGATCCCGACTGTAGCTGCGGCAAGGGTTGCTGCGAGAGCGGCACCCACCCCCATGGCCCAGAAGGCTGATGACCATGTGCCCGCTGCGGCGACGAGCGCCACCAGGCCCACAAAGAGTCCCGTGGCAAACCAGCCGGCCGCTGACAAGATACCAAACGGCGCCGGACCACCCTGCGGTGATTCGGCGCCCGTGTGTTCACTTAGGTTCGTCATCGAGTCGATTTAAAACTCCAGTTCGGCGCTACCTTCATGGGCTTCGCCATTGAAAAACTCGTGCGTGCGTGCGTCCGAGAGCGTTCCACCGACCAACTTGAAGGTGGCACTGCCGCCGCCGTTACAGCCCTGATTGCGCGGTTGGTACACCTTGATGACGTCGCCGGGCAGAATCTTCTCGCCGAAATCGAAGCGACGCGTTCCAGTGAGCCCGAGCACCTCGCCTGAGTCGAGCGGGCACGTATTACTCAGTGAATCGAGACCATCTTCGGTGATGCACTTCGTTCGAGTCGTGGGATCGGGACGCCCTGCTCGCGGGTTCGCGGCAAGACGTCGCTCCTTGCAAATCATGTCGATGTCGAAGCCCGGAAGGTCATCGTAGCCCAGCGGCTCGTCAGGATCTACCACCGAGATTTCGAGTGCGTCGTAGCCAAGCTCCAGACAGGTGTCGCCCCCGTCTCCAGCTTTGAAGCTGAAGTAGTTCTTCTCGAGCGTTGCGCAATTCCCCGGGTCGTCGGGGCAGGTGAGATTGCGCTCCCAGCTCCAAATACGGAAATCGGCTTCGAATTCGATGGAGGCGCGCATGCGACCAAAACCCCGGAATTCGAGCGTAAGGCAATCCTCGTCTCCTTCGAGAGCCACACCACCTTTGAGAGGCTCATAGACAAGCTTGGTAGAAATCGCCGAACCGATGTCGCCACCACGAAGCTTCGCGGTCGCCGTCGGATCGCTGAGGCCGAATTTCAGACCTGCCGCAAGTTCATAGACTCCCTCGAAACCAGCGGCAAACGAAGCGTCAAAGTCATTCTCATTCGTTCGCGTGCGAACCTGCTCCGGGTTGGGCAAGAGGTCAAAACCGCTGCCGTTGCCGCCGTTATTCGTGTACACCCAGCCAATCGGCATCGATTTGTCGATGTCCCACGTGGCCTCGGCCTCGACCTTTCCGTAAACCTTGCCTTCGATCTTACGCTCGAGGAATGCTTCGATGTTCACCGAAATACCCGTGGCGCCGAGCGGAATCGGACGTCCAATCGTTTCGGGTCCCCCGAAATCATCGATATCGCTCTTTTCCCAGGCGGCCTCGGCGGTCGCTTTGATACCGCCTTTGGTCTGCAGGGTCGTGTCGGCCCAGACTCCGAGCCGGTCGATGCAAAAGCGGCCGCCCGCAGCGCCACCGTGCCGGCAGTTGTAGCTGCTGCGGAACGAGCCGATTCGACCCTCGAAAACACCGTCCATCTCGGCGTTCATACGCAGGTTGCCTTCGGCAATTTCGAGTTCGCCGGGTCCTGAGGGGGTGAGCTTGATCTTGGGCCACTCGGTATCGATGAGCTGAATCTGCTGACGATGCGTAGAGATCCCGTCTTCGCCCAGAACCTCCTGCTCCTCAGTCACGACCTCGTAGTCCCACCCTTTGGCCTCGACCCACTCCCGCATGTCCACTTTGAACGGGATGCGGAAGTTGCCATAAATCAGCTCGACGAGTTCGACTTTGCCCTTCTTAACGACGAGCATGTCGCCCTGCATCTCCTTTCCTTTCACGATGAACGCGGTCTCACCGGCATAGACGAGGTCTCGCTCGCCGATGTCGTCAAAGGCCGAAACGGCCGGCGCCGGAACCAGCACTTCGTTATTCTCTTCGTCGAAAATCAGAAGACTCAGAGCGGGATCGACGATCCGGAATACATCCACGCCGGGCTGGAGATGAATCCCGTCGGGCATATCGATGATGTGCTCTTCGATATCGTCGGTCGGCAGAGTTTCGACCTCGATGTCCGACATCGCCGCGGCGGCTTCTTCCGAGACGTTCACCGTCTCGCCGGGGGCGGGTACCGAATTGGGGTCACTACAGCTTGCGAGCGCAATCGAGGCTAAAATGCCAACGCTGAACGCTAGAAGTCGTCGGGTATTCATCATCTAACTCCGGATGGATTCCGGTCTGGGACCGGCGGTCGTCTGATTTTGTAGCTTTTGGGCTGTCACCACAATACTGCATCAATGATGCCAGATCGAGCATGATCCTTGATCGAGCGACAATTTCGCCCGATCTCGGGTCCTGCGATCCGCAGAGTCGTGCCAATTTGTCACAGGCAGGGGTCAATACCCCTCAGATCGGCCGTTCGACCGATCGAGGGATCCGAGTGAGTGGAAGAGACTGAGATTCAGAACGTGAGCGTCGCGCTGCCTTCGTGCGGCTCACCGTTGAAAAACTCGTGGACGCGGGAATCCGAAAGCGAGCCTCCAACCAGTCGGAACTTCACGCTTCCTCCGCCGTTGCAGGCCGCATTTCCGGGCTGATTGACGCGAATCACATCGCCCGGGAGAATCTTCTCACCGAAGTCGAATCTGCGAGTACCTGTGAGGCCGATGGCCTCGCTCGGATCAACCGGGCAGGTGTTGGAATTGCTATCCAGACCATCTGTCGTGATGCAAACCTCTCGTTCTTCGGCCGTGGGTCTGCCTGCCCGTGGGCTGGCCGCCAGAGTCCTGTATTTGCAGATCGAGTCGATGTCGTATCCATCCAGAGAATCGAAACCAGGCGGCTCGTCGGGATTGACGACTTCGATCTCGAGCGCGTCATAGGCGAGCTCCTGGCATAACTCTGCGTTGTCGGTGAGCTCCAACTTGAAAATTTCTTCCGAAAGCGTTCCACAGGGTTCGTCGCGCGTACAGGCCACGCTCGACTCCCAGTCCCAGATGCGAAAGTCGACTTCAAACGTCAGGTACGCACGCAGTCTGGCCTCGGCCGCGACCTCCAACTTGAAGCACCAATCCTCTCGTTCCAGGGCGATCCCCGCCTTCAGGGGCTCATAGTTAGCTTTGACCTGAAAGGCCGCACCAATGTCGCCGCCACGAAGCTTCGCAGTCCCCGTAAAGTCCGACACCCCGAACTCGAGACCGACGGCGAGCTCGTAGGAGGCCTCGAGCCCGGCAGCGAGCGCTGCGTCGAAGTCGTTATCATCACTGATCCGACGAACCTGTTCGGGCCTTGGCAAAACCTCAAAACCCACGCCGTTGGGTGAATTATCGTAGACCCAACCGATCGGCATCGCCCTCTCGGTATTCCAACGAGCCTCAACCTCCACCTTCCCATAGGCTTCGACCGTAACCTTTTCTCGCAGAAAAAAATCAATGTAGACGCTGATTCCCGTTGTGCCGAGTGGATATCTTCCGACCGTAACCGGCCCGCCGAAATCCTCGGGATCAGGATCCCAGAGAGGAACGTCTTGACGAGCTGTCGCTTTCAGGCCTCCGGCTGTCGAGACCCGGGCGTCTGCCCAGATCGCGAGACGGTCGACGCAAAAGTTCGGCTCTCGCGTGCAGGTGCGTCTGCCCCGTCGTCCGCAGGAATACTCTTCGACCGGACCACAGTCATGGTGCTCGTTGAACGATCCGATCCGTCCCTCGAACTGACCCTCCATCTCGGCATTCATGCGAAGATGTCCCGCGTCGATCTCAAACTCGGCACCGTCAGGACTGAAGGTCTTCTTGGGCCAGCTCTCGTCAGCGATTTGAATGTGCTGCTGGCGCGTGCGGACCCCGTCCTCACCCACGACTTCTCGCTCCACGATTTCGTAGTCCAGCCCTTTGGCCTCGAACCACTTGCGCATGTCCAATTTAAAAGGGATCCGGAAGTTTCCATAAATCAGGTCGGCGAGGATGACAGGCCCCTTTTCAATCACCAGCATCCCGCGGTCGTACTCCTTCTTCTTCACGATGAAGGCATCCTCTCCGACGAAGACCAGGTCCCGCTCACCGATGTCGTCGAATGCCGACACCGCAGGCGCCGGGACGATCACCTGGTCGGTGCCCTCCTCGAAAATCAGCATGCTCTTGGCTGGCTCCACGATGCGAAAGACGTCGACCCCGGGTCTCAAATGCACACCATCCGGCATATCCACGATATATTCGTCGATATCGTCGGTGGGCAGTGTATCGACCTCGACATCGCCCATCATGGCTGCCGACTCTTCGGATACGTGAATCGTTTTACCCACCACCTCTTCGGATTCACTGCAGCTCGAAAGAGCCAACGCCGTGAATGCGGAAAGCACCAGACACAAAATAAGTCGATTTCTCATCATGCGACTCCAAAGAAGATTCACCCAAGCGGCCTTTAGACGACCAGATGTGAAGCACGAGTCATGCCAGATCGGGATGCCTTCTGGAATCCGTTCATCCGTGCGCAGAGCTATGACAAAAGTTCACGATCTGAGGACATGGTCCCCCATCAATCCAGACCTCGGTCGGCGAGGTTGGCGTTGTAGTAACGTCGGTCGCCCGTGACCTCTTCGCCCACCCAATCGGGCAATTCGAAGTCCTCGTCTTCGCTCTCGAGTTCGATTTCGGCGAGCACCAGGCCATCGAAGTCACCCTCGAAATCATCGACCACCCACTCATGATCACCATGGCGTAGGACGTACCTGGTCTTGGTCAAACGTCGCCCTGCGCATAGCTCATCGAGCATCTCGACGGCCTCGTCGTAGTCGATTGCCCACTCCCACTCGCTGCGGGTCATATTCGTCGTGGGCCCCTTGATCGTGACATAGGCACCTTCGTTCCACGTACGGACCCGCACCGTCGCCCCCATCGAAGCGATATAGCCCTGGTCGATACGGATCGATTCTTCGACGCCATCGCGCCACGAATCGCCACGCACCAGGTATTTTCGCTCGATTTCGATTCCCATCGTCGCTCCCACAAAAAAGGCCTGTCCGAAAGCTTGCCGGACAGGCCCTGAATTGCAAAGTTCAGATGCCTACATTGTGAGACAGACACCGGGCGAGCTCACTGAGCCCGAGCACATGCCCGAGCAGCAGTCGGTATTCGAGACACAGGGTGCCTCGCTCGGTCGGCACTCGGCCGTGCATACTCCCTGCTCACAGGTTCCCACACAGCAATCCGAGTCGGTCTCGCAGCTTCCGCCAATCCAGTCGCACTGAGCGCAGCCTTCATCCACCTCATCGTCGCAGTCGTTGTCGACTCCGTCACAGACCTCGGGCCGACAGGTCTCGCATCCCTCGTCGACTTCGCCATCGCAATCGTTGTCGACAAAGTCGCACTCTTCGGTCTGCGGCTCACACACCTCTTCGTCGATGCATGTGATTTCGACCTTGATCTGTACGTTCGTCGGGTCCGTGGCATTGCGGACCGTATCGCAGGCCGAGCCATTCAGCGTCACGAGGCCGCCGAATCGATCGAAGGAGAATCCGTTGACCATGCTCTCGCTGATGGGGTTTCCATCGATTTCGACCCAGACTCGGTCCATATTCGCCGGCACATTGCTGACCTGGTAGGTGCACGAGACCGTCTGCTGCGTGATCGCTTGAATCGCTTGATTGAGCTGCTGCGCATCATTTGCCGTGTAGAAGCGCTCGGGGCCGGGCGCGTCGGTGCCACCCGCGGCCGCGATCTCGTTGAGCTTGGCAGGCTCGGCGCCGCTGATGAAGCCGACGAC
>CAYFTY010000085.1:0-9888 GCA_964346045.1 uncultured Bradymonadales bacterium
GTCACGTCACGCACATTGACCGGTAGCCGGTCCGTCAGCAGATTTGGCAGAATACTCTTCACCTTATTTTTGTCGGTGAAGGGAACGTCGACCTGCAGCGCAAGTGATTGATTGTGAGGCAGAATGGTGGCGACGAGGTCCTCGTCGAGCCCGTTTCGTTCGACGAGCCTGCGGGCGGCGTTCACCCACGAGGGCAGGCCATCGTCCCAGTCTCCTGCGGGTTCATCGGTGGCTTTTCCGCTCTCAGCCACTGCATCCTCATGTGTGTCGTCGCTCTCGCCGTCTTCAGGCTGAGGAGCTTCGCGCACCTGCGTTTCGGCGTTTTCGAAGTCGCTTTCTTCGGCTTCTTCAACGGCAGGCGCGATGCGTTCTTCGTCCCATCCCAAAACCGTATAGTCACGGTTGTCGAGGATGACTGCCTTCACCGAATAGGTGCCTATGTCGAGTCCTACCAGTCGCTTGGACATCGTCTGCTCGGTTCCAAATTAGTATTCGCGCCAGTACATGGTGCGCCCGCGGGGAAGAGCTTTGAGCTGCTCACGCCGCGCTTCTTTGAGTTCTTTCAATGCTTCCGGGTCGCTTTCTTGTTCCTCGAGTTGTTTTTCACTCGGCAGCCTTCGGATCGTTCGGTTGAAATCGATGACGGCTTCGATCGTGGTTTCGGTCGAGCCGTATCGCCCGGTCGCGTAAATTCGATAAATCTTTGGAGACGCCGTCGTCACGGACTTCATCAGCCCGGCCCGATTGAACTCGACGGTCCATGCCGGGAATTGCGGATTCAGCGGGTCAAACGAAAACTGCGGATTGCTCAGAGCCAGTTGCTGATACATGGGTGAATAGGCCAGAAATTGCGCCATCAGCTGAGGATTCTGCTTGAAATCATCGATATACGCAGGGAATTGACTCACGCTCAAAAAGCCGACGGGCTGACCCTTTTTGGCCGAGGGTAGCAGTTTGCTATCCGTACCTCCGACATACGCGAGAAGCACTGAGAGTGGGTTTTCGAAGAACGCTCGCACGCCGTCGAGTGCCATTGCGATCAACAAGGCCTGAATGCCAATCTGCGGATTGACCGCGCAGATATCGATCGCGGAGCCTGCATTATTGCCTCCCTGTCCCTGAATCACGGCGTTCTGACAGAGAATCGAGTAGAAGACCGGGGCCTGCGCAACATTGAGGTTTGGCTTCCCGACCGGATAGACCGTCAATTGTTCTTCGAACGCGCGCATGAAGGGCTCGGTGACCCCATGCACCTGATAGAGCTCGGCCACATGCGTCAATTTGGCGTTGCGCGGACGGATGCGACGGTCGGTGCGGTCGTAGGGCCGCAGCTCGTCACCACTCGCCCCTCGGATCGTGCAGTCGTCGCCGAGTACGACGGCTTCTTCATCGAAATCCAGGAAATCGATGAGGTAAGCCAGCACCCGGTCACGAGTCAGATCCTCGCCGACGTCGTCTTCCTGCTCGAAGATATCGTCGTATCGCTGGTCGAGGACCATGGCGCAGAGTTGCGAGAGGTCGCCTTCGTCGATGTTATTTTTGGCGAATTGATTAATGTCGATACGACCTTCTTCGGGGACGACTCGCGCCGACATCTCGCCCGTGAAATCGCCGAAGCCTTTGACGCCGGTTTCGCTGAGATTGATGCCGCCCACCGGGCTCTCGAGTTTGCCCGAGTTGAAGGGCCCCATCAGTAAGTCGACGTATTGATAGATCTGGAAATTCGAGCGTCGCATCGCCCGGCCGATCAGTCGGCCCATATCGTCTTCGGTTTCGCGTGACTCATCCTGTAGTGCGAACTGAAACGAAAGGAGAAGCTTCGAGATGTTGATGGCCGATTTGCCGAGGAAATACGCCTTCACCTGGTCGCGCTGATTCGAGGCGAGCGCGAGGTTCACGCGATTCGTGTACGAAAACTCGACGACCGACGCACTGATGAGCACGATCGTGATCAGAACGATCAAAAGCGCCACGCCTCGCGGTTTGCCGCCACTCGGGCGACGTGCAGGCTGGTCGAGGTTCTCGAGCACGCCGAAGGTCGCGGCCGCACACCATCTGAGAAGAGGGTTCTTCAAAACTCGAGAACCTCCGTCGTGTGGATCTGGGCCTGCGTCGTGAATACCTCGGGCTCGCGCGAATTTCCGGGGGCGGGCAGCTCGAGCGTGATGCGCACGCGTTGCGGAAGCCGGCCAGCCTGTTCACGACGCGTCGTATCCCAGTCTCGGACCCAGCGACCCTGTGCGATTTCTTCGAGCGTCCCGAGTTCGACCTGACCTGGATCCCAGTATTCGAATCGGATGCTCTCGATGTCTTCGTACATCGTGTAGATGACGCCGCCTCTGGTGATGTCGTCGTCGGGGGTCGTGTCCTCGCGCCGCATTAGCTTCTTGACCAGCTCGCCGTCATCCCCACGCTCGGAGCGTACAAAGTACCCGATCTCGGCGTGATGACTGGCCCGCTCGCCTTCGACGGTGCGAAGATGCGCGAAGCTCGTGAAGTTCAATTCATCGTCGCTGCCGATCATGCCGTACTGATTCGGCTCCTCGAGCGCTGCCGAGAGCGCTGCGGCGGCTTCTTCTTCGTTGGCCGGCTCGATGAACTCTTCTCCGGGTAGAGGTTCGGCCCCGAATTGTTGGCCCGCCATATAGGCCGAACCGATCTCGGTCGTCATTCGGTCGATGGCGATTCGAACCACCTGGTATCGCTGCGTTCGCTCTTCGACCACGTCCCGCGTTCGATACATCGACGTGATACTCGACCACGTGAGTGCCGTAATCGTCGCCAGAATGGCGATCGCCAGCATGATCTCCACCACCGTAAAGCCGCGTTGTGATGCTAGTTTCATTCGGTGATGGCCGGGCTATCGTTGAAGACGTTGAATTCGTTGAGTTTTGGATCGACGACGTACTGCGTCACCTTGATCGGGAACATATCGCCCGCCCACGGGAACTCGACCGTCAATTCGACCTTACGAACCTTCTGTCCGATGTTGTTGATCATCTCCGGAAGCTGACCGATGAGCATCGGCAGCATCGCACTGAAAGCGGCGTTTCCCTGCAGAGCTCCCTGCGATTCTCCACCGAAGAGCTGAGCGTTGATCTTTGCCAGAAACTCTTCTTTGGCCGTCTCGGGAATCTCGACGATCAAGATCTTGGCCTCCCACTCGATGTCCGGGTAGCCCTCGTCCGAGAAATTGCCGCTCAGCGTTTGATCGCTGGTCTGAAAGCCTTCCTCCATGATCTCGTATTCGACATCGATCATCTTGGATCTGGCGAGCTGCGACGCCCTGGTGAGATCGTTCGAAAAGACAGCCTGCTGGCCCGAGTTGGCCATCGTACCCATGAGTACGGTCAGTGCGCTCGCGAGAATGGCGAGAGCGATCAGCACTTCGAGCAATGTGAAGCCTTTCTCATTCATCTTCTTCGACCTCCCCAAAGTCTTCGGGAACTTCGATTTCTTCGCTGAAGAGCTTTACCTGACCGGTCATAGGCTCGGTAATCAATGTGTAGGCTGCACCTTCGTCGTCTTTGACGACGATCATGACCTGCTCTTGAAATCCGTTCGGGAAGAAACTGACGGCAGCCCTGCCCTCGGTCATGGGCTCGTCCGGAAACTTCGGGCTGTAGACTTTGTCGAATCGTACTCCCGCGCTCAGCCCGGTTTCTTTGATGATGATATCTTGCACGCGCTCGTATGAGACTTTGCGTCGCATCCCGAAAGGATTCTCTTCGGCTTCGTCAAAAAGGTCGGTTTCTGCTTCGCGCTCGTCGGCGAGTTTCTGTGCCTCTTCGGTCAAGAACTCGTCGTCTTCGGCCTGCGTGGATTCATCGGCGACGACCGGCTCGTCGGTGACTTCGGTCCAGTACTTGCCCGTACCTACTTCCATCACGAGTCGATAGCGGGTGTTGTTGATGCCGGCGTTGCTATACGTGTATTTCATCACCGAGGTGAGTCTCATGACGTCCGACCGCAGGTTGCTTCCGCCGACCATTCCGATCGAATAAGCACCGAGCCCCATCAACGATGCCACAATGGCCATCACGACCATGAGTTCGACGACGGTGATCCCACGGGATGTCGAGCGTTTATGCATCAACTCTGCCTCGAATCCAGATCGCCGGTTATATCGTCGGCGGTACCGGGCTGGCCGTCGGGGCCAGCACTGAAGATTTTGAAGCTCGTGTCACTCGGCTTCTCGTAGATGTATTCGTTTCCCCACGGGTCGACGGGGATTTCCTCGACGATCGGGCTATCGCCGGCGGCGAGGTCCGAAAGTTGGTCGGGATAGGTCCGTGGAGATTGCGAAAGATAGTAGGTTGCCGAAGCCTCCGAGAGCTTTCGAATCTCGAGCGCCGCGACCTTCTTGTCACTCTCCGTCGAGATGCCCATCACCGAGTAGCCTACGACGCCCATGATCGCGGCGATGATCGTCAATACGATCATCAACTCGACGATCGTCATGCCGCGGGGAGCCTGCGCCAACATTCGGAAGACCCGTCTCATCAATACGCTCCTGGATGGATGTCATCTCGATTGCCGAAACGTCCGTCTGGCCCGCCGCGACGCAGAAGCTGATCACGTCCGGATATGGGGTTTGGAACTCTCACCCCTGACCCCCTCCACCACCCTCGGCTGTTACATCGTCTTCGTTTCCTTCGACGCCGTCCGGCCCGGAGCTGGTGATCGTGAATTCACGACCCTGCCTTTTGTAGTTGTAGGGATTGCCCCATGGATCGCTCGGAATATCTTTGGTCAGAGGCGATGGCCCCGTCGTCAGATCTTCGAGCTCGTCTGGGAACTGGCGCGGCGATGAGGCCAGATAATACGACTCGACCATCTGGGTGAGCTGACCGATCTCGATCTGCGCCTCTTTGATGTTGGCCTTATCCAACGTACCGAAGACGAAGAAACCGACCACGCCCATGATCGAGGCGATGATGGTCAGCACGATCATCAACTCGACGATCGTCATACCCTTGGTGTTCGAAAGAGCCCCGGCAACCGAGACCTTCTTCAAATTTTCGTTTCTCTCTTCCATGTGTCTCTCCCGGTGGATTTAGCCCACCATCTGGTTGAGTTGTAGAATCGGGAGCATGATGGCGAAGACGATGATCGCCGCGCCAATGCCCATCAAAACAATCATCAATGGCTCGAGCAGGGTGGTCAGTGCCTGAATGCGCACGTCGACCTGCTGTCGATAACTGATGGCGATATTTTCGAGCATTTCTTCGAGCTGTCCGGACTTCTCGCCAATCGCGATCATATGGGTGACGAGCGGTGGAAATTCTCCGGATCTCTTCAGGGGTTGAGCGATGCTATCGCCTTCTCGGATATTGACCCGCGCGTCCTCGACGACCTCCACCAGGCGTGTATTGCCCAGGATGTCTTTGACGATGTCCAGCGCCTGCAAGAGCGGCACACCACTATCGAGGAGCGTACCCAGTGTGCGTGAGAATCGAGCGATCGCGATCATGCGCACCAACCCCCCGACAAAGGGGATCTTGAGCACAAAAACATCCCAGATGGGTTTTCCCTCGGGCGAATTTCGCCAGTAGTTGAAACCGTAGATGGCCGCCGCGAAGAGCGGAATCACGATAAACCACCAGTTCGACAAGAGATCGCTGAACCCGATGAGCATCTGCGTCAAGAACGGCAGGGCGGCGCCCTGATCTTTGAAGATGGTCGTGACCTTGGGGATGACGAAGATGAAGAGGAGCGACATGATCACCGCCCCGATGAAGAGCATGATGATCGGGTAGATCATGGCCCCCAGCACTTTCGAGCGAAGCTCGATCTGGGCCTCGATGAATTCGGTGAGGCGCTCGAGTACGGTGTCGAGATTTCCGGAGCTTTCTCCGGCCTTGACCATATTTACATAGAGGTCGCTGAAGTGTTTGGGGTGGTCGCGCAGAGCGGCGGCGAGGCTCGAACCCTCGTTCACCTTGCGCTTCACATCCGAAAGTGTGCGCTTGAGCTCGTCTTTGTCAGTCTGGTCGGTGAGAGCATTGAGCGATTCGACCAGAGGAATCCCGGCTTTGAGCAGGGTGGCGAGCTGCCGCGTCAGAAGCGAGATATCTCGCAGCGTCACGAAGACGAACATCTTTTTGAGATCGACTTCGCCCTTGGACGCGCCCTTTCGACCGGCTCGCCCCTCGAAGACGTCGGTCACGAAAATCCCGCGACTCTGCAGATTCTGGCGCAGACTCGCTCTGCTTTCGGCGTCTTCGATGCCTTTGACCGCTTTTCCGGCGGCATCCAGCCCTTTGTATTCGTAAACAGGCATGGCTCGTTATGACTCCAGAAGCGTGTCTTCCTGGGTGACGCGCAAAACTTCTTCGATGCTGGTCTGTCCCTTCATCACCTTGAGGGCACCGTCGTCACGCAGCGTGCGCATTCCGTTGCCCTGTGCGACTCGTTTGATCGTGCCGGCATCGGCTCGCTCCATGACGAGCTTTCGTATATTGTCCTCGACCGACATGAATTCATAGATACCCGTTCGCCCTTTGTAGCCGAGGCCGACGCACGTCTCGCACCCTTCTTTGTGGGGTTTGTAGAGGGTGCCGTGCGCATATTGTTCAACCTCGTCGGTGGTCAGGCCTATTTCGTCGAGTTCATCCTGACGCGGGCTGAATGCGACCTTGCAGTCGGGGCAAAGTCGTCGCACGAGACGCTGGGCCATGGTCAGAATGACGGTCGAACTGACGAGAAAGGGCTCGACCCCCATATCGGTGAGTCGCGTGTAGGCGCCCGCCGCGTCGTTGGTGTGCAGAGTCGAAAAAACCAGGTGGCCGGTGAGCGAGGCCTGAATCGCCATCTCGGCGGTTTCGACGTCACGGATCTCACCGACCATGATCACATCAGGGTCGTGTCGTAGATAGCTTCGCAGCCCGTTGGCAAAGGTGAGGTTGATCTTGGGGTTCACCTGCATCTGGCTGATCCCATCGAGCTGATATTCGACCGGATCCTCGATCGTCAGGATATTCTTATCGGGGCTGTTGATCTCGCTGAGCGACGAATAAAGGGTCGTCGTCTTACCACTACCGGTGGGCCCGGTGACCAGAATGATGCCATGCGGCCGATAAATCAGCTTGATCATCTGCTCGAGGTTATCCTCGGCGATACCGATGTCGCGGATATTCAAGAGCACAGCCGACTTGTCGAGAAGTCGCATCGTGATGCGCTCTCCGTGGACCATGGGCGCGGTCGCAACACGAATGTCGATATCTTTGCCGGCCATCTTGATCCGGATACGACCATCCTGCGGAAGGCGCTTTTCGGCGATGTTCAGCCCGGCCATGATCTTGATACGCGTCACGATGCTCGAGGCAAAACGCTTGGGCGGGCTCGCGATTTCTTTGAGCACGCCGTCGATGCGAAAGCGCACCGTGATGTCTTTTTCGCCCGGTTCGATGTGGATATCGCTGGCCCGCTCACGGACGGCCTGTACAAAGAGGCTGTTCACGAAGCGAATCACCGGAGCCTCGTCATCGTCGCCTGCCTCGAGCAGGTCATTGATGTCGATGCTGCCTTCTTCAGCGACCGGACTCTCGGCCTCTTCGAGTTGGTCGAGATCGGCGCCGAGCTGACGGCTCTTGCGGTCGAATGCGACGTTGATGGCCTCGACGAGCGGCAAGGTCGGGACCAGAAGCGGCATGACTTCACGGCCCACCACCAGGCGGATCTCGTCGAGCACCTCGAAATTCAAGGGGTCGTCGGTGGCGACGATGACTTCATCGTCTTCGGTGCGAATCGGGATCGCACGTTTGTCACGGCAGAATCCGAGCTGCAATCGCTCGAGGAGTTTGAGTTCGAATTCTTCAGGCGTGAGTTCCGTGACGAATGGATAATCGAGCTGGTGCGAGAGTGCTTCGACGACCCGAGCCGGCTTGGCCATCTCGAGTTCGATCAGGGCCTGTCCGAGGCGCAGCTCTCCGTCTTTGCCGTCTTGATAGCGAAGTGCCTGTTCGACCTGGACGGGTGTGACGTCGCCCATCTTGACCAGGATCTCGCCTATACGGAGTCGATTGTACATCGTTTCGGCTCCTACTCTTGCGTCGTAGCGGGCGCGTCGGGCGTGGGTTCGGCCCCGTCGTTCGCGCCTTGTTGAGGTGCGTCGGCTTCTTGACCCTCGGCGCCCAGAATTCGATATTGCGGACCATTTTGCTCGAATGCCTCGAGAGCCGCCTCACGTGCGGCCTTTTCTTCGAGTTCGCTCGTGATCTGCTCGCGCATGCGATTGAGCAGCCCGCTTTTTTTCTGGAAGTTCACATTCTTGATGTATTCGAGGTCGCGACGCCCGAAGGCATTCAAGAGCTCTTTGCGCTCTTCCATCTTGCGCTTCTGAATCTTCTGCAGGTCGGCTTCGCTCTCGATGATGTACGGCGTGAGCATCAGGACCAGGTTCTGCTTGGTCGTAATCGCGCTCGTATTTCGGAAGAGCACTCCGATCAGCGGAATATCGCCCAGGAAGGGCACCTTCTCGACCGTGTCGTTCTCGACGTCGCGAATCAGACCTCCGATGACGATCGTCGACTGATCTTTGACCAACACGACGGTCTTGGCGTTACGCCGGGTCCGAATCGGAGCACCTGCACCGAGTCCACCCGCGCCCTTGATGTCGCTGACCTCCTGGTCGACTTCGAGCCGCACGTAGTCACTTTCGTTGACCTGAGGAAGAATGCGCAGCGTAATGCCCACATCTTCGTAGTCGATCGGCGAGACGAGGCCTCCAATCCCTCCGAGTCCGCCGGCGATGGCCCCGAGATTTCCGAGGCCCGAATCAGCGCCGCCGGTCGCGGCAGCGCTTCCGATGAGGCTCGATAGCCCGCCGCCTGCGCCGGCCGCCAGTCCTCGCAGGAACGGAACGCGTTCACCGACCACAATCTCGGCTTCCTCGTTGTCCATGGTGAGGATGGCCGGGGTCGAGAGAATATTTACCGAGTTGTCGGTCTGTGTGGCCTGCAGAAGCAGAGCGAACGCAGGCAACGAGAGACTCGTGCCTGGAAGCGTCACGGCTGGTCCCAGCAATCCGATGGCGCCACCCGAGCCTCCGAGTGCGGCTTCGATGCCCTGGAAATTCGACTGACCGACGATCAGGCCTCGGGTGTCGGTGACGAGGCCTTCTTCGACCGCCGAATCTGGGATCAGGCTGTCGAAATCCTGGCCGGCTCCAACATTGAACCCAAGACCGAGTCGTCGATTGGTGTCGAGGCCGATCTCCATGATGATCGCTTCGACATACACCTGGCGACGGGGGCGATCGAGTTTGTCGATGACGCTCTCGAGCGCGAGAAAGTCTCGAGGTGAGGCCACGACGACCAGGGAGTTCGTTGGTTTATACGACGTGATCTGAACTTCGCCCGAGAGCAGATCGGCGACCTGTTGGCCCGCTTCGTTCGACCCGCTGGCGCGCGCCCGAGATGCCGTTCGGTTCGAGCGTCGATTATTGCTTTGAACGCCAGAGGCCAGGCTCGAGAGCGTCGAAGAAAGCTCCTCGGCATCGGCGTATTCGAGAATCTTGACGTGAATCTGGCCGCCCACAGCGGTCGGCACGTCCAGGATGTCGATCATTTCTCGGATCTTTTCGAACGAGCGCTTATTCGAAACGATGATCAGCTGGTTGGTGCGTTCGTCGGGAATGATGTCCGAAATCTCGACATCGAGATCGCTCGAAGTCTCGTCTTCTGCCTTATTCTTGGTATTTCGATTGCGACGATTGGACCGACTCGGGGCTCCTCCGCCATTGGTTTGCGCCTCGAAGATCTCCTCGAGCTTCCCGGCGACCTCGGTCGCATCGGCATGAAGGACTTTGTAGACGTAGACCTTGCTCGCGGCATCGCCCTTGTCGAGGCGCTCGATCAGCCCGCGCAGTCGGCGCAGATTCGAGCC
>CAYFTY010000086.1:0-9874 GCA_964346045.1 uncultured Bradymonadales bacterium
GGTTATCTGCGCCGGCGGCCCCGACCCGCTGTTGAGGTGTCCTCAGGCTGGGAGAGTTGGGATCTTGATGGGCCAGAAATCGCTGCGCTGCCTGTTTTTCGGCGTAGGTCTGGGCTGCATCCTCCAGAATATCCGAGTGTCCGACCGGGGCGCTCCCGTTCTGGCGACGTGCCTCATTGGTTGCGTGAAAGCAGGCAGCATTGAGTTTGGCATAGTCTAGATTGCGAAAATCGAGCTCCTCGTGAAAGGCGCCCATCGATTCGAGCCCGGCATCGCTCGTGTAGTAATTCTGGGCGCATCCTGCCACGAAGATGAGTATCGCGAATAATCGATGTCGCATGAGTACCTCGAGTCGACTCCGTAGATGAACGATACCCGGGGCGCGACTATTCAACCATAGCGTATCCCGCTCGACCCCTGCGCAAAAAGTCTGGTGTTCAACCGGGGGGAATCTCTGGTAATCTCCGGCATAGGGCACGCCTTTCTATGTAATCCGATGAACGACGAATACGACGACACGCAGCGCGTATCGACTCACGACGACGACACCGGCCGAGAAGATTTCTCGCAGGGAATCGGGGCTGATGACACCGAGGTCGCCGGTCCTGAAGAGGTTGACGCCTTTGACCGAACCGAGATCGCTCCGGGATCTTTCGCGGATCAATATGACGACACGGCGATTGCTTCGCCTGATTCTGTGATTCAGCGACCGCATCTCGATGCCTCTCTGGAGGCGACCGATCGCGCTTCGGGCTCGATTTTGCGCAAATCGCCGGGCAAGGCGACGCTCGACTTTGGCCACGAAGAAGAAAGCGAGGCGTACGGGCTCGACGAGGAGTCATTCTCGGAAACCTCGGTAGCTCCGATCACCGCGGACGATCTCGACGCAACGGCCGTCGGCGAAGCCATCGACGGGCGTTTTCGGCTCCTCGGGGTGCTCGGCGAAGGTGGCATGGGGCGCGTTTATCGCGGGATTCAGCTCAGCATCAATCGCGATGTCGCCATCAAGGTCGTGCTCGAAGAATTCGCCCAGGATGCAGAGCTTCGCCAGCGCTTTCTGCGCGAAGCCCAGCTCATTTCGGGTTTCACGCACCCCAATATCGTGCGTCTGGTCGACTTTGGCGAAACCGAAGGCCGTCTCTATCTGGCGATGGAATTCGTCAACGGAAAACCACTGACGGACCTCTTTCGCGGCAAGGCGGTCAAGCCACGATTCGCGCTCGAAATGATGCGCCAGGTGACCTCGGCACTCATCGAAGCGCACGAAAGTGGCGTCGTCCATCGCGATCTCAAGCCTGATAATATCCTGCTGACCCGCATTGCCGACGGCTCGGCGCAATGCAAGGTGCTTGATTTTGGAGTCGCGCGCACCAGCACGTCTGATCTCACCGCCGCCGGAACGGTCTGCGGAACGCCCGACTACATGGCTCCCGAGCAGGCACGGGGGCAGACGGTAGCGGGCCCCACCGACCTTTATTCGGTCGGCGCCATGCTCTTTGAGCTCCTCACCGGCCGTCTGCCATTTCAGGCGAGTTCTCCGGTGAAGATGATGATCATGCAGGTCAACGAAGACGCGCCTCGCGTGCGGGAGTTCATGCCCAACGTACCCGAGGAGATCGACGAGCTCGTGCATAGTCTGCTCAAAAAGAGTGCAAACGAGCGCGTCTCGCCGGCCTCGTATCTCTGCGAGAAATTCGAGTCGATCATGGACGATTACGGCTGGAGTTCAGCCGTCCGCCTGCCCGTTGGCCCCCTCGCCGAGACCACTCGCGAATGGCTCGCATCACCCAACGACCCGAAGCCGCGCAAACGAAGTGAAAGCATGATGGGAGAGCAACACTCCCCTGCTCGAACGGGCGGTGCGCAGAACGAAGTCGAAGTCCCCGGTGAAGATGAGGCGCTGCAAGGCAATGACTGGCTGATGGGGACCTCGTTGGGCGACGATGGCGACCACAATCAGAACGAGTTTTCACCGGACCGGTCGTTTTCGCTGGATACAGCGCAGCCGAGCGATAACGCGGCCCCTCCGCCACAAAAACCGCAGGCTGCCGATCCTGAACCGCCGGGAGCAGGTTTCGAGAATATCGAACTCGACCGACCGGATCCGCGCAATACGCCCGTGCCTCAACCGGCGTCGACGCCGCCTCCCGGGCAACTTCAGTCGCAGAGGTCGGTGAATACACCTGTGCCGCAGCAATCGCCGATGGCGCAGCGAAATACACCCGCACCGGGTGCGTCGGCATCGCGAAGTCAGACCTCCCCCAGGCATCAGCCCCAGGGAGATGATCCGACCAACAAGATCTTGATCGCCGTGCTCGTCGTGCTCATGGTCGCATCGGGCGCGGTCGCCTACTGGCTCTTCGTCATCAAAAACGACGATGCGGCGGCCAGCGGTGAAGAGGTGGCGGCTGAGAATTCGACCGTGGCCACGGGAGAGGCGAAGCGAGTCTTCGACCAGCTCGAAGCCCGGGGCTGGGAGCGGGCCGGTCCGATCTCGACCCAGTCGATTGGTGAGATCGTATCGACCTCGAGTAAGCTCAAGCAGGGCACGAAATCGCTACTGGTGGACGTATATACGTGTCCGACCGTCGAGGACGTTCGCACCATCTTCAAGCAACGCGCGTATCCTCCCCGCAAGGGATATCACTACGGCGACACGGTCATCGTGCTCGAGGCCGGGCCTGATACAGCACCGGCCTACACGCAAATCGGGTTGGATATCTTGAAAGAGATGCAACCCGACGGCATCGACTCCATTACACAACTCTGACGCCCGGGTCCTCAAGCAGGGGCATGACGGGCCGAAACCAGTACTCAGCCGACCTCCGGGAGGCGGCTTTCACCTGGGGCAAACGTGTGCGCAAAGCGCACACGAAGGCGAGAATTCGGCGCGATGAACATGTCCCGGACGTAGCTATTTGAGAGGATGCCGACGAAGACGTCGGCGCTGCAGAAACGTCGGTGTTCCTGAATTTTATTCGTTATCTTCGGCGACGAGGAGCTTCATGCGAGCGCGGCGCAGGGCGTCCTGATGCAGGTCGTAGACGTCCTGCTCGATCTCTTCGGCCTTGGCTTTTTCTTCGATGGCGAGAAGCTCTTTCTCAGCCTCTTCGATCGCGCGGCGCGCTTCTTCGATGTCGATCTCACCAAGACCTTCGCAGTGCTCGGTCATCACGACGACCTTGTCGGGCAGGACCTCGACAAATCCGCCATCGACGAAGAAACGACGCGGCTCACCGTCTGACCCGCTGAGGCCAAAAACAGTGAGTTCGCCGACGTCGAGTGACGAAAGAAGCGGAAGGTGTCCGGGCAGCACACCCATCTGTCCTTCGGTGCCCGGCAGGATCACCTGCGCGGCATCTCCGGTAAGGACGGCGCGCTCGGGCGTCACGACTTCGATTGTGAGCTTTTCAGCCATCGGATTTATCCTTCCTCGAGTTCGGCTGCGAGCCGCTCGTGCTTCTCACGGACTTCGTCGAGAGTTCCTGCGAGGTAGAAAGCCTGCTCGAAGAGGTCGTCGACCTCACCATTTACCAGGGCCTTGAAGCCAGCGATGGTGTCTTCGATCTTGACGTACTTACCGGCCAGACCGGTGAACTGCGACGCCACGAAGAAGGGCTGCGAGAGGAACTTCTGAATCTTACGAGCTCGTTCGACGGTGAGTTTGTCTTCCTCACTGAGCTCGTCCATACCGAGAATTGCGATGATATCCTGCAGCTCTTTGTAGCGCTGCAGCGTCTCCTGAACCTCACGCGCAACCTGGTAGTGCTCTTCGCCGACGATCTCGGGAGCCAGAATCCGGCTGGTCGAGTCGAGGGGGTCGACCGCGGGGTAAATCCCCAGCGATGCGAGCTGACGCGAGAGAACCGTCGTCGCGTCGAGGTGAGCAAAGGTCGTCGCCGGAGCCGGGTCCGTAAGGTCATCTGCGGGCACGTAGATGGCCTGCACTGACGTAATCGACCCCTTCTTAGTCGAGGTAATTCGCTCCTGAAGCTCACCCATTTCGGTGGCGAGCGTCGGCTGATAACCCACAGCAGACGGGATACGTCCGAGGAGTGCGGACACCTCGGCGCCGGCCTGCGTGAAGCGGAAGATATTGTCGACGAAGAGGAGCACATCGCGGCCTTCTTCGTCACGGAAGTATTCGGCGACGGTTAGAGCCGAGAGCGCGACACGTGCGCGGGCTCCGGGCGGCTCGTTCATCTGTCCGTAAATCAGCGCGCACTTGGAGTTTTCCCAGTCGCCGTTCGGCGCGAGAACTCCACCCTCCATCATTTCGAAGTAGAGGTCGTTTCCTTCGCGAGTACGCTCTCCGACGCCTGCGAACACCGAGTATCCACCGTGTCCCATGGCGACGTTGTTGATCAGTTCCTGAATCAGAACCGTCTTGCCCACAACAGCACCGCCGAAGAGGCCGATCTTCCCCCCCTTGGAGTAGGGAGCGAGGAGGTCGACGACTTTGATGCCCGTCTCGAACATCTCGGTCGAGGTCGACTGGTCTTCGTAGCTCGGAGCTGCGCGGTGAATGCTGCGCCGCTCTTCGGCCTCGAGGTCACGGATGCTTTTGATGTTGGTCTTCGAGATCCCCACGTCTTCGACGTCTTCGTGATGCTCCGGGTCGCGAACTTTGAGGTTGTACTGCGTCTCTCCCTCTTCATCGACGACGCCGCGAACGATCGAGCCATCGTTGAGTTCGAAGACCTTGACCTCGTCGACCGGCTCGCCGGTGACGTTGAGGATACGACCGAGGACTTTCTGACCGACGGGCACCGTAATGGCGTCGCCGGTATTCTGGACCTTCATGCCCCGCACGAGACCATCGGTGGTGTCCATCGAAATGGCTCGCACCACACCTTCTCCGAGGTGCTGTGCGACTTCGAGAACCAGGTTCCACTCCTTGTCGCTGATGCCGGGGTTCGACACCTTCAGTGCGTTGAGGATGGGAGGAACGGCATCCGCCGGGAAAGAGACGTCGACCACGGGTCCAATGACCTGCGTGATTTCGCCGTACTTTGCGCCTTCTTCGGGCGCCGTCGTTGTCGGTTCAGCAGCCATGTTTTATCTCGTCGTTCAGTGAAGCGTACTTCGTCAATGTATTGGTCAAAGGCTCAACCCTTGAGGGCTTCCGCGCCGCTGACGATCTCCATCAATTCTTTAGTGATGTAGGCCTGACGCGCGCGGTTGTACTGCAGCGTCAGCCGGTCGATCATGTCGTTTGCGTTATTCGTGGCGTTTTCCATCGCCGTCATCCGTGCGCCGTGCTCCGAGGCTTCGGACTCGAGCAGAGCCCGCAGAACCTGAATCTCGACGTGCGTCGGCAGAAGCTGCTCGAGAAGGGCGTCTTCGTCCGGCTCGAAAATATACTCGCCGCCTGCTTCGAGTTCGGCATCGTCGAAATCCTCGATACTGAGTGGCAGCAGATGCTGCATGGTCGTCTCGTACGCGATGGCCGAGATGAACTCATTGTAGAGGACGTAGACGAGGTCATAGGTGCCATCGATGAATTCGGCGATGGCTTCCTGCGCGATCTCTTTGGCGCCCTTGAAGCTGATGTTTCCGATCACGTCGGTGTAATTTTTGAAAATCTCCACGTCGCGCGAGCGGTAATAGACGTGCCCTTTGCGCCCGGCGGTGGCGATGTCGACGGTGATCCCGGCATCGGCGCGATCCTTGATGAATTTATCGAGGGTGCGCAGGAGGTTCGAGTTGAAGCCGCCGCAGAGACCGCGGTCCGAGCTGACGAGGATTACGAGTGCACGTTCCTCGACTTCGGGACGCATCAAAAGCGGGTGAGCGTCTTCTTCGACGCGGCTCACGAGGCTTCCGATCACCTGGTCCATCTTGAGGGCGTAGGGTCGGGCGGCTTCGGCGGCTTCTTGGGCGCGCCGCAGCTTTGCAGCCGACACCATCTTCATGGCGCTGGTGATCTTCTTGGTATTTTTGACCGACGCGATTCGCGTTCGGATATCCTTCAAATTCGGCATCTTCTTGCCTGTGGGTCCGGGACCAGATTATTCAGCCGCTGCCGACTCTTGCTCGGCTCGGAACTCTTTGACGTATCCATCAATGAGCTTGAGCGCGCGCTCAGTCGTATCCGACTGCGCGTCGGTTCCGTGCTTCTTGCCGAAGGAGCCGTCTTTGGTGATCGCCTCCCAGAGGCCGTCGTCCTTGCGCTCGACATAGTCATAAAGGCCTTGTTCGAACTCGGTGAGCTGATCGACTCTGAACTCCATGAGGCGTCCGGCGTTGGCCGCGAAGATGATGAGGCACTGCTTTCCGACGGGAAGCGGCTCGTACTGCGGCTGCTTGAGAATCTCGACGAGGCGCTCACCCTTTGCGAGCTGCTGCTGCGTTGCTTTGTCGAGGTCTGAAGCGAACTGCGAGAAGGCTTCGAGCTCGCGATACTGAGCGAGGTCGAGCTTCAGCGTACCAGCGACGTTCTTCATCGCCTTGATCTGAGCGGCACCACCCACGCGCGAAACCGAGATACCCACGTTGATCGCGGGTCGGACACCTGCAAAGAAGAGGTCCGACTCGAGGAAGATCTGACCGTCGGTAATCGAAATCACGTTGGTCGGGATATAGGCCGAAACGTCACCGGCCTGGGTCTCGATGATGGGAAGCGCGGTCAGGCTTCCTGCGCCTTCGTCGTCGCTCATCTTGGCCGCACGCTCGAGCAGGCGGCTGTGGATGTAGAAGACGTCTCCGGGATACGCCTCGCGTCCTGGCGGACGACGAAGCAGAAGCGAGAGCTGGCGGTAGGCGACAGCCTGTTTGGAGAGGTCGTCGTAGATGATGACGGCGTGCTTTCCGTTGTCGCGGAAGTACTCGCCCATCGTGACACCGGCGTACGGTGCGAGATACTGAAGTGGAGCCGACTCGGATGCGGTCGCCGAAACGATCGTCGTGTATTCGAGCGCGCCGTATTGTCGAAGCTTCTCGACCACCTGTGCGACGGTCGATTCTTTCTGGCCGATCGCAACGTAGATGCAGTGCACGTCGGTGTGCTTCTGATTGATGATCGTGTCGACGGCGACCGCGGTCTTACCCGTCTGTCGGTCACCAATGATGAGCTCACGCTGACCGCGCCCGATCGGAACCATCGAGTCGATGGCCTTGAGACCGGTCTGCAGGGGCTCGTGCACAGACTTACGGGCGATGATGCCCGGAGCCTTCACTTCGACACGTCGTCGTTCATCGGTCTCGATGGGTCCCTTGCCGTCGACCGGCTGACCCAGCGAGTTCACGACGCGACCCAGAAGTTCCGGTCCGACGGGAACGTCGACGATGCGTCCGGTTCGCTTGACGTTATCACCCTCGACGATGCGGTTCCCTTCGCCGAGAAGCGCGGCACCGACATTATCTTCCTCGAGATTCAGGACCATGCCGAAGATGTTGTGCGGGAATTCGAGCAGCTCGCCCGCCATCGCCGATTCGAGTCCGTAGATACGGGCAATACCGTCACCAACCGAAATCACGCTTCCGGTTTCGCTGACTTCGACCCGCTTGTCGTAGTTCTCGATCTGGTCTTTGATGATCGAGCTAATTTCTTCGATGTTGATGGCCATCTTGTCGTGCCTCAGGTTTGCGAGGTTTCTACACGTATTCGTGTCTATTTCATGCAGACGCACGAAGCGCCCACTTCTACTAGCTCATGCGCCTTCGAGAATCGAGTCTCTCAGGGTGCTCAATTGTTTCTGCACCGACCCGTCATAGACTGTGTCCCCGATGCGGGTGATCAGTCCTCCGATGAGGTCGGGATCGGTATCGGTCGACAGCAATACATTCTTTCCCGTCATGCGCGAGATCGCGCCCTCGATGCTCGCGATTTGCGAGTCCTTGAGGGGTTTTGCCGCCGTGACATGGGCTCGGACGTTTCCGTCGTGCTTGTCGACGATCTTGTCGTACTCGTCTGCGATATGTTCGATGAACTGCACGCGGTCCTTGTCGAGGAGAAGAAGCGCGAGGTTGGTCATCAGCTGGTTCCAGCCGCCTTTCTCGGCGATGGAGCGGATCACCTGACGCCGCTCGGAGACTTTGATACTCGGATTGCTGATCACCGAGCGAAGCCCTTCGCTGGACTTGTAGATGTCGGCGAACTCACGCAGTTGTCCCTGCAGTGCGATATAATTTTCGCGCTCGATTCCAATGTCGAGGAAAGCGCGCGCGTATCTTCGTGCGACAGGATGTTTCATCGTCGTTTCCTCAGGCTTGCGCGCCAGATTCGTTCAGATCGTGAACGTAGTTGTCGACGAGCACGTTCTGAGTGCCGTCGGTCACCTTTTCTTCGAGTCGTTTCTGCGCCATGCCGAGGGCGAGGTCGACCGCCTGTGCCTCGATGGCTGCGACCGCTTTTCGCACCTCTTGCTGGATGACGAGCTCGGCATCGCTGCGCATCTTTTCGACTTGCTGCTTGGCCTCTTCGACCATGCGCTCTTTCTCGGCTTCGCCTTCTTTATGGTACTCGTCGAGGAGTGCCTTTCGTTCTTCTTCGAGGGCATCGAGTTTGGCCGAATATTCTTCGAATTTGGCTTCGGCTTCTTCGCGCAGTCTCTTGGACTCTTTGAGATCTGCGAGCAGGCCTTCGCGTCGGTCGGCGTAATAATCGTTGATCTTACCGCCTGCGAAATACGCGATGATGCCCACGAAGATGATCACGTTCGCGATGCTGACTGCCCAGTGGCCCCAGGGAAATTCGCCGCCGCCACCGGCAGCGAAAGCCGGAGCCGCCGCAACCATGACAAAAAGGGCTGCGAGGATTCCGGCGAGCTTGATTTGGATGTGGCCGTTCTTCATGCCGTCACCTGAACTTCTTGGGTTACGCCGTTTGAGTTACGCCGGGAGAATTTTCGAAACGATGCTGTCTGCAAGCGAATCCGAACGCTTTTTGAGCGATTCGAGCGCTTCGTCGCGCTCGCCTTCGATGCGCTGGCGTTCGCCTTCAATGCGGACCGCAATCTCCTGGCGAGCTTCTTCGATGATGTCTTGTTGCTCGCCCTGTCCCTGATTGCGCAGCGTATCGCGAATGCCCTGAGCTTCGCGTCGAGCATCGCGCATTTTCTTCTCGTATTCGGCCAGCGCGTTCTGCGCACGGATCTCGAACTCCTCAGCGTCTTCACGCGAACCCTGAAGCCCCTTTTTGCGCTCTTCCATTGCCTTCAAGAAGGGCTGAAAGAGAAGCGGGTTGAGGATCAGGAAAAACGCGAGAAAGAGGACCATCTGGATCGCGAGGGTTGCATCGATATCAATGCTGCCTGCGGCGACGATTGTGGTCAGTGGTTGAAGAACCATGATGATGGTGACTCCAATCAGGGGTTTCTCGGCCCGAGCGAAACTGCCGTGGGCAAAGTTCCGAAGACCGCCTAGTCAAGCGGGCTTGCGGAAAAGACGGGGGCATCTAACACGCGTACATGAGGGTGTCAATACAGCATGAAGCGCGCGTTTTCTGGTCTTGATGCACGGACACTTGTCCGGGTGGCTGCGCGCGAGAACGAAAGAGTTCAAGTGTGTGCTTGTGTTGTGGGCTGGTCGATCTATAGTGTTCGAGAGCCACCGTAGTTGGCAGATAGAACTTTCTACTATTCGAGCAACCGCCGTCCCCACACCCCTCGAATCGTCGTGACCGACAAAGCGTCTGAAACCCTGCTCTCGGGCGATAATCTGCCCTTTATCGAAGACCTCTATCAGCAGTATCTCGAGGATCCCGATTCGGTGGATCCGAGCTGGATACCCTGGTTCGAAGAGAATTTTGGCGATGGAAGCCACGAAGGAAACGGCCGAGCCGAGCCTTCGTTTTCTGCGCGCAGTATATTCTCTCCGCAGATCGTCGAAAAACCCAACGGGCACGGCGGACACGTCGGCTTCAGCGAGGCCG
>CAYFTY010000087.1:0-9828 GCA_964346045.1 uncultured Bradymonadales bacterium
CTGGTCGCGCGGCTGGCCCGCAGCGCCGCCGACCTCGGTGTGCCGATCTGGCTGGAAAGCCCCGCGGCCGGGCTGTTGAAAGAGAACGGCCGCGTCGTCGGCGCCCGGCCAGCCCGGGATAGGAGACACGTTCAGTCTACTTGATCAGAGATGCCCCGTCATCCAAATGGCGCTACCATTTGTCACGGATATACCGTGCTGAATATGGAGACAGTTATGTGGAACGAGCGCTATTCAACCGAAGAATACGTATACGGCACCCGCCCCAATCAATGGCTACAAGAGAGAGCGAAAGCAATCCCCGAGAAAGGTCGCGTCCTCTGCCTCGCAGACGGCGAGGGGCGAAACGGCGTGTGGCTGGCCGAGCAGGGGTTCGAGGTGACCTCGGTCGACCTCTCGGAGGTCGGCCTCGAGAAGGCCCGCGAGCTCGCCGAAGATCGCGGCGTAGAGATCGAGACGGTCTGCGCCGACCTCGCCGAATGGGACCTGGGTGGTCCATGGGATGGTATCGTCTCGATCTGGGCTCATATGCCGCCGATCATTCGCGAGAGCGTGCACCGCAGAGTCGTCGATGCGCTCGCCGACGGTGGAGTCTTTATACTCGAGGCGTACAGGCCCTCGCAGCTCGACGCCCCCGGTAAGGGAGGACCACCCAGCGCCGACCTCATGATGCAGGCTGATTCTCTGCAACAAGAACTCGAGGGGCTCGAATTCGAGACGCTCGAAGAAACCAGCTACGAGGTCGATGAAGGACCCTATCATCAGGGTGAATCCGACGTGGTGCGGGCTATCGCCCGCAAGCCACATCGATGATTCGAGTATGCCCGGCTTCTCAGAAGAGGGTCACGAGGTAGATATTTGCATAGGTCATCGGCGTGGCCGACTCGGGCCCCAGCATCGGGTCGACAGTCGCGTAGACGACATGTTGACCGTTGCGCGACATCGAAGCTGCCCATGACGGGCTATCCGAGTCAGCCTCGGCATCGGCGCGGTAGGCAAGGCCGAAATTCGACCAGCGATACTCACGTCCGAAATTCACCGCCGTCATGTCGTCGGTGCTCGCGTCATAGACGTAGAGTTGCCAGACGGCCGAGGCATTATCGGGCCCCTCGTCGACGATGAGATTCGTGGCTCTGGATGCGATCAGCGCGTACTGACCGTCCTCGCTGAAGCCCCAGTCGACCGAAACTCCGTCAGGAAGTCCATCCGAGCCCCGGGTAATGCGAGTGTTCGTCTGCATCGCGTCGTTCCACACGTAGATCTGAGCCGACGCGTAGCTCGATGCCGACCCATCCATCGGGCACTCGGTCGAAAAGAGAGCGGTCGCACCGTCATTGGCGACCCAGGGAGTACCCGAGGCGGTCGAACGTCGCTGGCCGGTGCAAGGTGTCTGCATATCGTCGACCACCGACACCCTTCGCACGGTGCCGGTGTCGAGATCCTTGAAGTATGCATGGAAGTTGTCGACGGTCGGGTCTGGGGAAACCAGGTTTCCACCGGCCGAGGTCCATCCCACGTATCGGGCGTTTGCCGAGAAGACCGGTGTAAATATGTTGTTACCCCAGAGACGCGTGGGATACTCGTCGTTGGCATTCAGGCTCACGAGCTCTAACTCCTGCGTCGAGCGCCGATATGTGTAGACCGAGGTTTCGACACTCGCGTCTTCGGCGACGAGCTGACGGCGCGTCGTGAATGCAATGAGGTCGCCATCTGCCGACATCGAATGATTGGGCGAAAGCGACCGATTCGAACACGTCGAACAGGTATCCGTGATTTGCGTGAGCATATCGTCGGCGACCGAGTACACGAAAATCTCGTTCGAACCCGAGTCGGCCGCTGCCATGGTCAGATTGGTCGACGCCGAAGCAAATGCCACCGTCTGGCCATCGGAACTGATGCGGGGCTGCGTCGAATTACCGTCTCCTGGCCCGTTCATGCCTGCGCTGACGAGCCGGGTTTCGCCGGTCTCGAGGTCACGCCAGAACACCTGGTTGATGGTGGGGTCGGTGATCGTATCAGTCGTCAGGTTCGTGGCCTTCGATAGAAACGCGACATAACGACCATCGTCGCTGACATCGGGCGTGTAGCTATGCCCGTCGGGATCGGAACCATCGGCGGCCACGACAACCTTTCGCACCGGCACTCGATTGGCGATATCGACAGCGACCGAATCCACTTCGAAGCCGTCGTAAGCGGGATCATCCGAACTCACGGTGTGCTCGATCGTCGAGCTGTGCTCCATTTCGCGCGCAGCATCGAGTACTGCAAAGACCTCAACCGTCTGGGTCTGGTCCCAATTTTCGGGGCTGAACGTCAGCGACGTGGTTGTCACCGTGACCTGGGCGTCTGTCGTGATGTCGAAATTCACGGGGCTGCACGGCTCTTCGGTCAGCACGACCGTGTAGGTTACGGCTTCGCCACCTTCATCTGCCACTCCAGACGCCTGCGAAACCGACACTCCGGGGTTGTTCGTGATGCACGCGCACATGCCGGCCATGCAGACCTCGTCATCGATGCATGCCGTGCCGGCGTTCGCCCCCTGGCAGTCGGCTGTCGCACCACAGAAGTCGACGTCGGTCGATGGGTCGACACAGGCTCCATCGCAGACGAGCTCCCCTTCGGCGCAGTCGAGCTGACAAATGCCGTCGACACATGCTTCGCCCATCCCACATACGTTACCGCACCCGCCGCAGTGCTCGGTCGAGGTAATGTCAACGCATTCTTCGTCGCAGAACAGTTCATCCTCACCACACTCCATCACATTATTGAAGCCCGTGTCGGGCTCGGACGGAGTCGAAAGAGAAGGCTCATCATCCCCCAGATTACAGCCCGCAGTGAATACGACCCAAAGGATGACAAACGACAGGTTTCTCAGCTTCATTTTCATTTCCTCTCCAACGGCGATTTGACCTTGTGATGGTAAGGTAACTGATTCGACTGATCTCGTCGAATCGATGCAGCGCCGTTCACCAAGGTTCGCGATCCCCTCGCGAGAGGGTGCCACCGCCCAACCGCGAAAGCCCTCCCAACCCCGGCCATTCACCCCGCGGCGCGAGCCGTACTAACCCTCCCCTTGCGGCAGGGTTTGGGGCAAAGCGCGGCGGGTGGGGTCACACCTCTCAAGCAAAGACCTATTGCCCATGGGTAGGTCAGTCGTCGAGGCGGCGATAGATCGTACTGCGAGCTACGCCGAGTCGACGCGCGGCCTCACTGACGTTTCCGCCGCAGGCATCGACGACGGCGCGGGTCTCGCGCATAAGCGCAGATTCGCTGCGCTGATGGCTCTCGGCAAGGTCGGGCGGCAGATGTTCGAGTTCGATGCGAATCGATCGGCCGCGCATGGCCATGGCAACCTCGAGTGCCTGCTTGAGCTCACGCACGTTACCGGGCCAGTCGTGCCTCTCGAGTGCTTCTTTGGATGCCAGAGTGAAGTCAGGGCAGACCACTCCACGCGCGATGGCCATACGCTCGAGCAAACGTTCGGCGAGATAGACGACGTCATTACGATCGGCGAGCGCGGGTAAGGTGAGCTCGGCGCCTCGAATGCGATAAAAGAGATCCTTTCGAAAATCGCCCGAATCAACAGCCCCCTTGAGGTCGCGACACGTCGCCGACAAGAGCCGCACATCGGCGCGGCGTGTCTGCGTCTCGCCCACACGATTGAAGGTGCCGCTTTCGAGGAAGCGCAAGAGTGACGCCTGTGCGCGCTGCGGCAGATCGGCAATTTCGTCGAGAAAGAGCGTGCCTCCATCCGCCGCCTCGATCAGGCCTTTTCGGCCTCCCGGAGTGGCTCCCGTGAATGCGCCGTCGCCGTAGCCAAAGAGTTCGCTCTGCAGTAGCGAGTCGGTGAAACCGGCACAATTCACCGCCACAAACGGCTTGCCGCTGCGCGAGCTCGCATCGTGAATCCCACGGGCCAGAAGCTCTTTTCCCGTGCCTGTATCGGCCAGAAGCACCAGCGGCAATTCGGTGTCGGCGAGCTGCTCCGCCCGCTCGAGGCCGAGCCGAAATTGCGGATCTTCGCCGAGAAGGGGCGCAAAGGCATCCACTGGTTCTTCGGGCTGCTCAGATCGGCCGCCCACTCCGAGCAGCGGAATTGTAATCAACGCGGCCGACCGCTCACCCTTTTGATTCTCGATCCAATCGATCGTCAGGGGCGTATTCTCGGCGAGCAGGCCTTCCCCATTTGCGTGGCAAGTCCCGCGTCGAGAATGTCGCGCCAGGACATCGATCGACATGCCGACGAGCGGCTGCAGGTTCTCGACACGCCGGCCAGCAATCTGCTTCTGCATGGCCCCGTTCATCGTATGGATTCGCCCTACAAGGTCGACGAGCGCAACTGGCTCGGCACACCGTTTGACGACCGATTCGAGGCCGCAAAGGTGCTTGTTCACGTCCAGCGACCATCGCTCCTGCACCCGCCGGGCTGCCGCTCGTAGAGCCGTGAGTGCGAGTGGTGCTGCTGCATTCACGTCGCTCGTCAGGTCGATGACGCCCGTGACTTTGCCGCGCGGCGAAACGATCGGCATCGCGTAGCAGACCAGACCATGATTTGCCTCGTGGATGTGGGCCCGCCCGTGAACCTCTACCTCGGAATTCTCGACCAGGGCGGTGCCGATGGCGTTGGTGCCACGAGCCTGCTCGGCCCAGTTGGCTCCCTCGACGAGCTGCGCCTGTTGCGCGGCGTCCAGAAATTGCCCGCCACCACGACGGTCGAGGATCACTCCCTGTGTATCGGCGAGCACGGCCACATAGCCCGATTCGGCCAGCGACTCAGCGAGCTCGTCGAGAACTTCCAGCGAGTGATGACGCAGCTCATCTTGCTCGGCACGTCGGTCCAGAAGCGTGCTCGAATCGACGAATGAGACGGCTTCGCCGGTCGCCGGCACGCCAGCCTCGAGTGAGCGCTCCCAACTCCGGATCAGCGACTCGGGCGCAACGCTGCGTTCTTTTCCTTCGACAAACGCTTTCCACTGGTCGCGCGACGGTGATTTGAGTTGCAGCAATGACGTCCCGTGTCTCGAGGCTCCGCCAAAACTTAACGAAGCCGAGCATTTAGAACAAGTATCACGCCCTGTTTTCTGCAGGGTGAAGCGAACTGTTGCGCAACAGATGTTGCGTCGGCGCAACAATGACAACACCCACCAGATGATGTTTTGAGCCCAGCAGGCTGCGCGCTAGACGGATTTACGCACCGCGTCAAGAAAGCTGGCACATGTCGTGAAGCTATCTACGACCAGAAGCATAACGGTAACTCACGCGGGTTCAGGGCCCGCCACGACAAGCCTTGGAGGCGATCACATGACCGTATACGACAAACCAGAATTTCAATCACGCTATGAGAACTTTATCGGGGGCGAGTGGACTCCCCCTCGAGAAGGAAATTATTTCGAAGCCATTTCGCCCGTCGATGGACAGGCCTTTGCCGAGGTCGCGCGGTCGACGCACCAGGACATCGAGCACGCGCTCGACGCAGCGCATCGTTCGTTTGAAACATGGAGCAAGACCTCGGTCACTGAACGCGCGCAGCTTTTGAACACCATCGCAGACCGCCTCGAGGACCGACTCGAAGAATTTGCGGTTGCCGAGACGTGGGATAACGGAAAGCCCGTGCGTGAGACGCTTGCGGCCGACATGCCGCTCGCGGTCGACCACTTCCGCTACTTCGCAGGCGCCATCCGCGCCCAGGAAGGCGGCATCTCGCAGCTCGACAACGACACCGTGGCCTACCACTACCATGAACCGCTCGGAGTCGTAGGCCAGATCATCCCCTGGAACTTCCCACTCTTGATGGCAGTCTGGAAGCTGGCGCCCGCCCTCGCTGCCGGTTGCAGCGTCGTGCTTAAGCCAGCCGAGCAGACGCCCGTGGTGATCATGAAGTTCATGGACATGATTTCGGACATTTTGCCCCCCGGCGTCATCAACGTCGTCAACGGCTTCGGTATCGAGGCCGGAAAGCCGCTCGCATCGAGCGACCGCGTCTCTAAAGTCGCTTTCACCGGCGAAACGACCACGGGTCGTCTCATCATGCAGTACGCGAGTGAGAATATCATTCCTGTGACGCTCGAGCTCGGCGGCAAGAGCCCCAACGTCTTCTTTGACGACGTGATGGACCATGATGATGACTTCTTCGAGAAATGCCTCGAAGGATTCACGATGTTCGCGCTCAACCAGGGCGAAGTCTGCACCTGCCCGTCGCGTGCGCTGATCTCGAAAGGCATCTACGACGAGTTCATGGAGAAAGCCGTGGCTCGCACCGAGACCGCACGTCCGGGCAACCCGCTGGACACCGACACCAAAGTCGGCGCTCAGGCCTCGAAAGATCAGCTCGAGAAGATTCTGAGCTACATCGATATCGGCGAGAAAGAGGGCGCCAAAATTCTCACCGGCGGAAAGCGCGCCGAAATGAGTGGCGACCTCACCGGTGGATTCTATGTCGAGCCCACCATCTTCGAAGGCGACAACTCGATGCGCGTCTTCCAGGAGGAAATTTTCGGGCCCTGCGTATCGGTGACTTCGTTCGACGGATACGACGACGCCATCGAAATCGCAAACGACACGCTCTACGGACTTGGAGCAGGCGTATGGACACGCAACACCAATACCGCCTTCCGAGCCGGCCGAGCGATTCAGGCGGGCCGTGTATGGACGAATTGCTACCACCTCTACCCGGCACACGCTGCCTTCGGTGGATATAAGCAATCGGGCATCGGACGCGAGAATCACAGCATGATGCTCGACCACTACCAGCAGACCAAGAATCTGCTGGTCAGCTACGACGAAAAGCCGATGGGCTTTTTCTGAACCCGTAGCAACACGTGAGACCATCGCCGCATCTCATCCGGGGTGCGGCGTTTTTGCAGGCGGAGGATTCCAATGAGTGAAGACAAGATCGAAGCAACCGAGGCAGCCGTTGAGCTCATCGAGTTGCTCAAAGAAAAACACGGCCCGCTGATGTTTCATCAATCCGGCGGATGCTGCGACGGAAGCGCTCCCATGTGTTTCGTCGAGGGCGAATTCAAGCTCGGACAGCGCGATGTAAAGCTCGGCGAGGTACAGGATTGTGGTTTCTATATGGGCGGAGCTCAGTACGAAAAGTGGAAGCATACTCGGCTTACGCTCGACGTAGTCGAAGGCCGCGGGGCAAGCTTTTCGCTCGAGATTCCCGAGGGCAAGCGTTTCATCATTCGCTCGGATGTCTGTGAGGTCTGAGACCTATTCGACGGCCGATTCGTCGAGGGGGGTCGGGCTATCGAGGAACCCCAGCTCACCGTGGCCGAGCATTCCGAATTCACCAAAGCCCCAGCAGTAGACGTCCCCGTCGCCGACGATCGCGCAGGTGTGTTCGTCCCCAACGCTCACGCGTGTGGCGGCGTCGGGCAGGCCCCGTACCTGCACCGGTTCATCTTCGTCACGTAAGAGTCCGTGTCCGAGCTGGCCTCTGCCGCCCTGACCCCAGCAGTAGATATCACCGCTCGCGATCGCGCAAACGTGGCTTTTCGAGGCGTCGACCCATTCGAATGTGAGGTCGGGACGCACGGGTGCGGGCAAGAGCGAATCGCTGCCCGAAACGCCGTCGACATCGCGGTCGCCCCAGCAGAAGAGGCCACCGTCGTTGTTCAGAGCACAGCTTCCAGAATTCAGAGTCTCGATCTGGACCACGGGCCCGGGCAAGTTCCGATTGACGGGGAGCGGGACGAATGCTGAATCCGAGCGGCTGCCCTGTCCGAGCTGACCCTGGCTCCCATCTCCCCAGCAATGGACCTTGCCGGTCAGATCGAGTCCACATCCGTGCGTCGTGCCCACTGCGACGTCGACATATTCGGGATGTAGCTCGAGAATCGTGGGCTCGGATACCTGACCGACATCGGCACCGAGATATCCTTCGCGCCCCCAGCACGCGCCCTGAGAATCGGTCGTCACCCCACACGTTGCGTAGCGACTCATCGAGATTGCGGCAAAGCTGAGGCCACCTAGCACCGGGCCGGGGGTTTCGGTGTCTCCGACGTCTCTTCCGTTGCCAAGGGTGCCGTACGAGTCATCTCCCCAGCAAAACGCTGCTCCGCTGCTGTCGATGACGCAGTTGCGACTATTCACAGATTCGATCACCGAGGCATCGTCAAAGTCCGCGAGAACGACGGGCACGGGCTGCTCGTCGCTGCCCTGAATTCCGATCGCCTGATAGCTGTCGCGCCCCCAGCACGAAACGCGTCCCTCGGAAGTGATGCCGCACGAGTGGTACTCCCCCGCCGAGATCTCGACGAACTTCAGCTCGCTCAGAATCGGCACCGGGCTCGTGCGATAGCCGAGTTCACCGCGGCCGGTGGCTCCATGATGCTCGCGTCCCCAGCAGCGAAGATGTCCTGCAGACGTCAACCCGCAGGCATGTAGGGCACCTGCGCTTACCGAGGCGAATTCTTCGGTCGTGTTGACGAGAGTGACCTCGCGTACCGTCGACGGGTCCGAACTGTGCCCACCGATCCCCATGCGGGCGCGGTAGTTACTCCCCCAGCAGAACACGAGCGAATTCGTCGCGACAGCGCAGGCGAAGTCTTTCCCGGTCGATACGTCGACAAACTCGAATTCCGATGAGATTTGCCCGGGTCGCTCGAAATCCGACCGTGTCTCACGATCGTAGAGACTCGAGCCCCAGCAATAGACGGCTGAATCCCGGGCGATGCCGCAGACCGACTCCTGGCCGGCCGAGAGCTCGCTGAATTCTGGCCCTCCTTGAAGAGCCGGCACGGCTGACGTGGCCGGATCGTCTGCCCCAAAGCGCTCGGCAAGACTACGCCCCCAACACGAAGCCTGGCCGGCTTGATCGAGGATGCACGTAAACCCACCACCGGCGGCGATCTTTGTTGCAGCGACATCAGGCACGGTGACCAGCCTCGGGGCGTCGTCGGCGTTGGCGATCCCGATCTCCTGGAAGTCGTTGTTACCAGTGCAGCGAACCTCATTCGCTTCTGTGATCACGCATGTATGCTCATTGCCCGCGGCGAGTTCGATGAACGGGCCGTCATCGACGAGTGTGGGAATCAAGGCGTTTTCGACCTCAGGCAGGCCGATGTACACACCGCGTCCCCAACACCAGAGCCCCCCCTCGGAATCGAGTGCACATGTGTGCGACCCACCGGTCGCCAGAGCTTCAAAGCGCGCGTCCGAAAGCACGGGCTCAGGCCGAGCAACGTCTGCCTCGGTACCGAGTCCGGTGCGGCCATGTCGACCGCGCCCCCAACAATAGACCTGGCCGTCGTCGCGCAGTGCGCACGAGTGAGCGTACCCGGCTTCGACTTGACTCCACGATGCCGGGACATCCATATCGACCGCTGCATCCGAGGCGTGAGTCCCGTCGTCTGCCGCACCCATGTCGCCCTGATCCTCGACTTCGTCCATCATGTCCGTGGCGAGCATATCCGGGAGACCCAGATCTCCTTGCATCGACCCGGTCGACTCTACCGACTCGAAGAGATTGCAACCCGAGCCGCAGACAACCAGTAGAGACAACAAAATGGGCCGAAAGTAGAGGCGCAAGAGATTCAACGTAAACTCGTCGCTGATCGGAGCTGATATGTCATCATACTCGACGCTGGCGCGCGTCTCAATTTTAGCGTGCATGCACCCGGGTTTGCTCTCGAGAACAAATCGCCTGGGCCTCTGCCCTCTCCCTAGCAGCACGACCGCGCCCATCTTTGCCCGCTCGTGAAGCTCGTGTAATCTGCAGTGGCACGTAACATTCCGGAGCTGCTAGCTGATGCGAGGATGCACCGAGTGCCTTTCGACCGCATCTCATCTTTGTGGAAGTGTTGAAGAAAATCGAAGAGATCC
>CAYFTY010000088.1:0-9764 GCA_964346045.1 uncultured Bradymonadales bacterium
GAAAACGATGGCGCTCGACCTGCCTCATGAACGGGTGCTTTTTGACGCCATCCGGCGCATTGAAATCCCCATCTTTCGTCGACGCCTTCGAAAATGGGAGCATCCAGGCGGCGTTGAAATAGACGGCATTGGTCAGAACCACCCGGGTGCGCGTATCGATCACACCTGGCTTCAGAAAGTCCTGAATCTTGCCTGCCGTGCTCGACTCGACGTAATCGTTGATCGCCTTGCGTGCATCTTCGGGAGCACTTCTGAAATCGAGATTCCTCGGGCTCATCAGATAATTCGGCTCGACGACTTTCATAAAATCCGTCGAGAAATTCAGCCCATCGGCCACCCAGATCGCATTGGAGATGCGCAGGCGAAATCCACGAGTCATCTCGTCGTTCTCGCGCTCACGCGACGTCAGTTCTCGCGCAAGCCGCGCGAAATTAGGGTGGAGTTCTCGCTCGCCGACGTCGCTGTAGTGCATCACTCGACCGATTTCCTGACGCGTCTCGCCGGCGGCACCGGCATAGAGCGGTCCAAAAAGCGTCGAGATACTATGCGGTGAATAGACGAGATTTTGAGTATCGACTGCCTTGTGCATGTCGAACGAAAACGCCTGATTCCCCTCGACGAGCTCTACCACTCCGGGGGTGGGTGTTTTGTTCTCGGCGAGTCGCGTGGTCTTCGCCCCCTCATCGGCACTCACGGCAAGATCCTCTTCGAGCGACTCGGCTTCGGCAGCAGGGGCCTGGCGTCGCTCGAGAGAATCACTCGTCTTCTGGCTCTTGTGAGCACCACAGCTCGCCATCAGGGCTGCTGCCAGTATCAGCATCCAACGTCGAAATTCGATTTTCATGCGTCCTCCGGGAGGCATCCTTTCTATCAACGAGGTACATCGGCAAACGATCTAAGAACGTCGTTCTTTTCGGGCATTTCGTGGCCGCTTCTTGATCCTATCCGGCATCTTTTCGGTCGCGTAACACAGCCCTTCGGCGTTGAACGGTTCGAGATGGTCTTCGATGCATTTCGACGCCCGCCCGAGATCTGCTTTCGCAAGCTCCCGCATGACCCAGCCCGTACCCGACTGGGCAAATCGCTCCGGATCTCATGCGCCAAGAGCGTCGCCGCCATTTTGTCGTCTGAGAAGCTCGGTGACCAGCGCGCTCATGGCTTGGGGATCTTGAGCGTCGAGCTGATCATGGCGCTGCCGCTGACGGCATAGATCAGCACGAGCGGATGAAACATCCAGCCGCCGATTCGCGTCATGCCTCCCCAGAGTTCGGCGTGTACGGCATCGGTCCAGAACGCCACGCCGAGTAGTAAGACGAGCACCATACTCGTCGGGATGGGAGTGCCCTCGAAGTATTTCACCTTGCCACTCTCATCAGCCATGTCGGCCGCCGTGACATTGAAACGCGCCAGACGGCTGATGCCGCAGACGACGAAATAGACGAGCACGCAGATATCCCAGAAGCCTCGCATGCCCAGCGTGAAAGCGAGCACCGCAGGCGCGACACCGAAACTCACGATATCGGCCAGCGAATCCATGTCGGCGCCGATACGCGACCAGCGCTGACGTCTGCGAGCGACCCATCCGTCGAAGCCGTCGCAGAGAAATGCAAGGGGGATCAGCACGAAGGCCATCCACAAAAACTGCGGATCATCTTCGGCGATGTAGTTCAGGCACAGGAAAATCGAGACCGTGCCGCAGGCTGCGTTTCCGGCGGTAAACAGGTCCGCGAGCGCGTATTCGCGCAGCATCGAAAAGTGTTTCTTCTTTTCTTCCGATTGGGGTTCTTCGCTCAAGAAAAAGCTCCATCCGCGGCTACGCAGAGCCTATCCGGTCGTTGGGATCCCGCCAACCGTTGAAAGATGGAGCCTATCCACAAACAACGCTGCTGGCTGACAGCCGCGCACTCTCTATTTGGGGATGGGTTTCAGAAATGCTCTGCCGTCTTTGATGACGACCTTGAAATCGACGTCACGAGCGCCGCGCGCTTTCTTGAGCTGGTCGCGTTGCTGTTTCATCGACTGACGCACCGACTCGTAGGTGAGCCCGCTCGTCGACTCATTGCAGCGCCGCTTGGCCTCGAGAAGCTTGTTGTACACGCTCCTGCTGTGATCATCGGTCGGCGGCTTGCGTGATGCAGCTTGCCTCTGAATGACTCGCTGACTCGACGCTTTGCGTTGCGGGCCGCTTCGTTGCACCTTGCGACCTTCTTGTTCTTTGAGCGCCTTCTGTTTCGCTGCGTGTAATTCTCGCAGCTTATCCATGCTCGCGCCGCCGGTAGGAAGCGTCGAGCCGGGTCGGTCCGTCTTGCCCGTATTCTCTTCATAACGCGCTTTGAGCCGGGCGAGTTTCGACTCGCGTGACCCTGGCTCGGGCGCGGGCGCAGCGGGCTGCGAGGATGAAGGCGGGGATGGCTGGGAAGGTGCCGGCTGCGAGGGTGCCGGCTGACCGTTTTCGACTTCGAGCTGGGATCGAATCTCATCGAGCTTCGACTGCTTTTTGGTGTCGTAGTTGTCGAACGCACCGGCCTTGTCCATCTCTTCGAGCTCGGCCTGGAATTCCTGGAGGTCGCCAACCTCTTCGAGATCGATATCGAGAATCGGAAGTCCATCATCCTCGGCTTCGGCGCGGTTCTGTCTCTCTTTATTTCGCTTGGCGCGGCGGATATCCCGCTCGTAAGTGCCCTCTTCGATCTGCTTTTCGACCCGATTCCAGTACGCCTTATAACTGTTGAAGCGTTGGACCAGACTGCGCATCCGGAATTTCTGCGCCGTATTTCGAATGTAGAGATTGTCGCAATGGCGGATCAGACGAAAGACCTCTTTACGGGCAGTCTTCGGCGGGATTCGCTCGATCCCCATGAAGTATTGTTCGTAGAGAGAGCGAAGCCGTTGCATCTTGCGTTCGAGCTCGTTGAGCAGAGCATCGACTTCGCCACTTTTCATCGTCTTTTTTGTCGCCATCCAACGAACCTCGTCGAGGGCCAAAAACTACGACACGGTTACCGTGCCTGATGATCAGGGCGACGGAGCCGCCAATGACCAGCTATTTCGAGGAAAGAGCGCTCATGTTAGTGTATCAGTGCCCAACCGAACTTCCAAATGAAGCGTTCTCGATGACTTTTCACCCGCTGCGACCTCGCTTTGCACCGAACTCGTGGGCGCGCGAGATCTTGGTGGCGCTGGTCTGCATCAGCATCCTCCCTTTTCTGGGATGCAAAAATGACGATCAAAGTCGCAATATATTCAAGGACATGGGTGTTCCGGATGCCGCCCCTGCACCGTCGGTGAAGCCCGATCGAAAATTGGTCGTTGCGCGCTCGGACGAGCTTCCCGAGCGGCCGGCACGAATCGTGTCTATGGCCCCAAATATCACCGAAATCCTCTTTGCCATCGGCGCCGGTGAGAGGCTGGTAGGGGTCACCCGATACTGTGATTTTCCTCGGCAGGTCGACGAAATCGACGAGATCGGCGGCATCGTCGATCCCGATCCCGAAACGATTGCGAGTCTGAGGCCCGACCTCTTGATCGGATTGACCTCGAGCGGCAACAGCGAGATCACGAGTACCCTCGACAACCTTGGAGTGCCCTACGTTTTCTTGCGCATGGAAAACCTCGCCGAGACGATCGATGGCATCGCGCTCATGGGCGAATTGGTCGCGAATGAGCGGCCTGCGCTCAAGCTTGCAGGGAGCATGAAAGACGACCTCGAAGCTTTCGAGAGCATGAAGGCTCCGTCACACAAGCCGAGTGTGCTCCTGGTATTCGGCCGCGATCCTCTCGTGGTAGCCGGGCCCGGCACCTTTGCTGACGATCTGATTCAGCGCGCCCACGGTGTCAATGTCATCGATGGCCCCAACCCCTATCCCAAGCTCGACATCGAAAAGGTGCTCGAGCTCGATCCCGACCGCATCATCGACGTTTCGATGAATCCCAATGAAGAGTCCGGGATCGATTTCTGGAAACGCCACAAGTCGCTCGAGGCCGTCAAACACGGCAACGTCTATCGATTCACCGACGAAGCGTTAATGCGACCAGGCCCTCGACTCATCGATGGATTTCGGCGCGTCGCCATGGCCATCAAAGGCAAACACGGCAACCATTGAATCCATCGCGGCGGCAGCGTCGGCAGCCCGGGCACCGTTCGTCCAGGTTCGAAATCTCCTGCACAGGTGAAGCCCGACGTGGGCGGTGCTCCTTGCCTGCTCTCTCCCGCTGTATTACGTAATTTGCGACTTCAGTGCCCATCTTGGGACCCGAGGAGAGACATGACAAAGGTATCGACCAAACCAGCGAGCGGATTTCGAGACTTCCTGCCCGACGAGGTGCGGCGTCGCGATCATGTCTTTCGCGTGATCGAAGAGGTCTATGAATCATATGGCTTCGAGAAGATCGACACGCCATGCGTCGAACGACTCGATACCTTGCTCGGCAAATATGGTGAAGAAGGCGACCAACTCATCTTCAAGATCCTGCAGCGCGGGAGCAAGCTCACCCGCGCGCTCGAGGGAGATGAGCCGCAAGAGACCGACCTCGCCGACATGGGGCTCCGATACGATCTCACGGTGCCGCTCGCCAGGGTCTTCGCCAATAATAGCGGCGCGTTCCCTCGTTATTTCAAGCGCTATCAGATCGCGCCGGTCTGGCGAGCAGACCGACCCCAGAAAGGACGTTTTCGCGAGTTCTATCAATGCGACGTCGACGTCTGCGGTTCGACCTCGATGACCGTCGAAGCCGAGGTGACCTCGGCTCTGGCTGAGATCTTGAACCGACTCGAATTCAAAGGCTTTCGCATTCACGTGAATCACAGGCGTCTTTTGCGCGCCATGATGCAAAAAGCCGAAATCCCCGAATATCTCGAATCCGACGCGCTCATCGCCATCGACAAGCTCGATAAGATCGGGAAAGACGGCGTTGTCTCGGAGCTCGAAGAACGAGGCATCTCGACGGGCTCAGTGCAGGCGTTGATGGAAATTCTCGAGAGCGTTCCGACTGTCGGCAGCGAGAATTTCGAGAACTCGAAGGTCCTCTCGAGTCTTCGAGAGATGCTTGGCGAGCTCGAGGATGGCGAGGCAGCACTCGAGGACCTCGAGCAGATTCAACGCTATACAGCTGATGGTCCGGCCGGACCGGCGATTCACTTCGATCCGTATCTGGCCCGCGGACTCTCGTATTACACCGGGCCCATCTTCGAGATTCGAAGCGATGACTTTTCGGGTTCGCTCGGAGGCGGAGGACGCTACGACGAACTCATCGGGATGTTCTCGAAGCAAGACGTCCCGGCCTGTGGTTTTTCACTCGGCGTCGAGCGCATTCTCGTGGTGATGGAAGACCGCGGTATGTTCGATGACGATGATACCGGCCTCGACGTGATGGTGACGCTCTGGAATGCAGACACGACGCCGTCGGCTCTGAGCGTCGCTCGTGACCTGCGAAATGCGGGACTCCGGGTCGACGTCTACTGCGACGAGGGTGACCGCTATGGAAAGCAATTCAAGTATGCCGACCAGCGCAATGCGCCGGTGGTTGTCATCCTGGGGCCCGATGAACTCGAGTCCGGCGAAGTGGCCGTCAAGAACATGAAAACGGGCGACCAGGAATCAGTCGCCCGCGAAGAGGTCGTCGAACGGGTCAGTCGTCTTCTTTCTTCTTCGTGAGCTCTTTGGGCTTGTCGACCTTCTTGTACTCGTAGCCAATCGTGACGCGAGCGAGCCCTTCACGACCAAAGAGTGCGGCCGGGTACTCGAGTGAGACCTCGGTCACGTCTTCATCGGGAAGCTCGAAGAGCACAAAGTCGTTGACCGATTTTCCGGGATCGATCTTCACCGTCGACGTTTGCTGCTCTTCGATCGTGGTCGATGCGCTGAACTTCACCCGTTTATACGAGCTATTCTTATCGAAAAGAGCCGCTCCGCGCGTGCCGACTGCATTGTGACTCGGGTCGTATTCGACGGTCTTTTCCGTGTTATTCGTGATCTCGAACGAGACTTTGAAGAGTGGCTCCGAGCTATATCCTTCGCCCTGGGTCACATCCGAAATTTTGACGTATTGAATCTCGGCGCCGGTCACGTTGAAGGTAACACCATCGAAATCAATCGCTTCGCCAGAAGCAAAGACGTCGGGGCCTTTGGCCTCACGAGGCTCGAAAGGAAATTTGAAAAGGACTGGCATCTTGCCGCGGTGCATCGAAGGCGGAAGACTGAGCACGAGATCGTTGGCCGCATCGGGCACTTCGAAAAGAAGGATGTCGCGGATGGAGTCCCCTTTTTCGATGGTCGACGCGGTCGTGATCTGTCCCTCGGGGCTGCCCTTCTCGAGAAAGACGCCATTGATGTTGGTCTTGGATTCAGGCGGCAGGTCAGCTTCTGGACCTGGATTCAGATAGAGAAGGGGCGTCGAGGCCTCGGACATCTGCTGTGAAGAATGGGAGGGCGAGTAAATGAACGAACTCTCGCCGACGTTCTTGAGCGAAATCGGAATCACGAGCACAGGGCGTGGATACTCGTACGTATCGTCACCCTCGGTGATCTCGAGATAGCGGATGTCGTAGTCACCCGCGGTGAACTCGACGCCACCGACGGTGGCCGCTTTGCCAGGCGAGGAAACCACGACGTCCTCGCCACAACCCACCATGAGGAGCGTGAAAACGAGAAGCATCCACAAAGGAAGTCTGGGCTTCATGAGATGACCTGATCGCGCTGTACCAACCATGTAATTTCGCCTGCGACGGGGTCGACGTCTACATTCATCTAGCTACGTCGTGCCGAGCGTATCACTCGGGCTCGAAAAGGGTCAACGGCGCGTTCCAGGAATATGATCGACACCGACATTTGGATTATCATGAGATCGCGGTGTGTTTCACCGCATGAAAAGTTGCCACGGATGGCGAGAGACGAGGTTATGCCATGGCGACCGCATTCGAAATTCCAGAGATTCATGACGATGAAGAGTTCGTTCGCGCTTTCTGGCGCGATGGTTTTGCCGTTGTACGTGCTCTCTTCACAAGGCGCGAAATCGTTCGCATGCGACGTGCGTTCGACGAGCTGCAAGCCATCGCCGCAGGGCTCGAGAACGACGGAAAGGTCATGTACCAGGGCACCCAATTCGTCATCGAGCACCAGAAAGACCAGACTCGAATCCACCGCATTGTCTGGTGCGCCGGCGTATCGCCCATGCTCGATGAATTCGGGCGTGACCCGCGGCTTCTGAGACCCGTGGCGCTCCTCCTCGAAAGTCGAGAATTCGACCAGTTGATCAACCAGGCCCATTTCAAAATGCCCGGCGACGCAGTCGAATTCGAATGGCACCAGGATAGCCGTCACCGTCGCTACGGCACCGAACTCTGGTCCGATGTCGATGGACGGGGCTCTTTCGTCGAGACCTTTACGAGCATCGACCCGATGCGCTCAGATAACGGACCTCTGCGCTTCATCACCGGTTCGCACCGATACGGTCACGTCAGCGACGAAAACGGCGCGATTCCTGCCGAACTCATCGACGAAGACAAGGCGGTCGAGCTGCATCTCGAGCCCGGTGACGTGGCCTTTTTTGGTCCTTACGTCTTCCACGCCAGCGGTCCCAATCGGGGCTCACGTGCGCGGCGATCGTTTCTGAACGGCTTCTCCCTGCCCGGCGCAAACCGCCGCGAGTACCCCGGCGACACAGCCGGGCGACGCGTCGATGTCACCGGCGCGACACGATAATCACTCGCGGTCGGGGTATCCGATGGCGATCGCGTACACGGTCCATGGATACCCTTCGGGCTGGATCGGAGCGACGGCGATGCTCACGCGCATGGAACGATCGTTGAGAATCGGCTTGGGCCAGTTGATATCCTTGAGCTCGTACGCGTGGAAATACCAACCTCGAGATGGTTCCTTGTATTTGAGCTGAACCTGCTCGACGACCTGATCGATGGCATCGCCGAGACCGGTCTGTCCTCGCTCCATCTCGGCCGAAACGCGACGCGCGGTCGCGATGGCCTTCTTTGAAATCTTCGCCTGCGGCAGGCCTCGCTGCCGACGCTGACGATTGATGTCTTCGACGAGAAGTTGCCAGCGGTCTTTGAAGGTTTGCTTCTCGAGGAATCGATAGCTCGAAACGATCACCCCCAGCCCATTGCCTGCCTGTGCAGTACCGATCGCCATGCTGCCCACGTCGGGCCGCAAGAGTGTCGAGCGACCGTGCGGCGTTTCGAGATACGACTCGAGGAATTCAGCGGGATTCTCCTGGACCTGCATCGAACTGAAGAAATGTCCGCGCGTGATGTTCCCCTGAACTTTCCAGCCGGCGATCGTTCCCATCATCAATTTATCGGCGACGCGGCTCTGGTCGTTTTGCCGCGCGGCAAAATACGCTGGTGCGATCCGGTCGTTTTCGTCCGTCTGCGCCACGGAGAGCTCTACGGGACCGAGCCCCGCCGTGCGACGCACCGAGTTGACGATCTCTACAGTCGCCTCCGAATAGGTCATCGAATCGAGGTCGTCGATCCCCTGGGCGATCGGTTTTGGCTCGACGTCGATATTTTCTGCGGTCGGCTTCTTGACCTCTTCAAGGGTTTCAGAAGACGCAAGAGCATCATCCTCGTCACTGGCTGCTGCATCCAATTTTTCGGTCTGGTCTGCCTGTGTCGAGCTTTCTTTGACACCTGTCATCGGTGCCTCGGGCTCCTCGGTTTCGGGACGCTGCGCCCGGCGCTCCATCTCATCTCGGATCGCGCGCCTGGTCGCTGGCGAGGTGTAGCGTGCGAGCAATTCACCCGTGGGGCTCACATAGAAGAGGCTGACGAAATTGCTGATCATCGAGCCCTTCTCATTGACTGCGATACTGATATAGGCGTGGCTGTCGTCGCCTCGTGTCGGGCAGGTGAAGCGAAATTTGGGTAGCGAGAGCCGCGTATCGACCTCACAATATGCAAAGCCAAAATCACCCTGCGTAATCGCGGCGCTTATCGACTCCGGATCTTCGGTCAGTAGGTCTCCCACGAAGGTCACACTCTCGTCGTCGTCCGCCACCATCGTGGTCGGCGCGATCGACACGGCTCGATCCCCATACGCGATGGCAAGGTAGGTTGTGCCCTCGGCCATGCCCATCGCCACACCAAATTCGGGATGATCGAGAACGGCGGCCAGGTCCTTGACGTAATCGGTGACCTTGGCTTTTGTCTTCGGGTCGAGCATCTGCTCCTCGTTGGCCTCACCGTCGACGGTGAAGACGCGCACAGAAGGAAAGCTCAAGGCCCCGCATCGAGCCTCCATGAAATTTTCGAGTGACTCGAATGGCCATTTTCCTTTGCTGGCGAAAAAGATCCCGGTCTCGCGAGCCACACAATGCATCGACTCACTCAGCACGCTCTCGGAGTTTCCCTGCATGGCATTCTGGACGATGACTTCGCCTTTGGTGGTCGGCATCCTCTCGCTGAGTCCGATCTCAGTGGGAAGAGGCCCCTCGAGTTGCCACTCCGAGACCGCCGCCGTGTCGCGAGGTGCGTTGAGCTCGACTGAGGTCGCGCCCTGCGTCAACTCGCGGACTTCTTTTTCAGACGGGAAGTTATTCGGAACTTCGATACTGGTGCTGCCGCCACAGGCCGACGCCATCGAGGCGCTGCACAGACAGATTAAACATAGGTGTCGAGCGTGCATCGTTTCCCCCTGATTCTGGTGGGTCTCAAATTCGAGCGGCACTATAGGACAGCAAATCTCGGGGTGACAAGGACCAAGAAATGACGAAAGCCCCGTTCACACGAGGTGAACGGGGCTTTCTGTCAA
>CAYFTY010000089.1:0-9752 GCA_964346045.1 uncultured Bradymonadales bacterium
AGGGTGTCGTTTCTCGCGGCGATGGCGAGCTCGTCATCGGGCCGCGCGAAATGATCCATGCCGATGAACTCGTAGCCTGCCTCGAGGAGTCGCGAGGTCGCGATGCCAAAGAGCTTCAGCTTTTCTTCGGCGCCCGGGATCGTAGCGCGTTCGAGTAGTTTCTGGGCCGGCGCCACCCACGGAACATGCGCGTAGCTATAGATCGCGAGTCGGTCTGGAGCGAGTTCCAATACGTCGTCGATCGTGCGGTCAAAAGACTCCGGGGTCTGGCCGGGAAGACCGTAGACCAGATCGAAGTTGATCTTCTGGATACCCGCCTCACGTAGCCAGCTCACGGCGTCTTGAGTCATCTCGTAGGGCTGGACGCGATGAATCAGCTTCTGCACCTCTGGATTGTGGTCCTGGACCCCGAGAGATGCTCGATTGAATCCGGCGCGCGAAAGACTCTCAACCTGCTCACGGCTCAACTCCCGCGGATCGAGCTCGATCGAAAGTTCGGCATCCGCGTCGACCTCCACCAACGAGCGCACGTTCTCGACAAGTTGATGGAGCTCATCTCCAGTGAAGAACGACGGTGTCCCACCACCGAGGTGCAACTGCACGAGCCGTCTGCCCTCGAGCAGGCCTCGCTTCAGCTCGAGTTCTCGAAAGAGACGTTGCAGATAAGCGCTGCTGCGTTCTTGATTCCTGGTGATCACCTTCGAGCACGCGCAATACCAGCATAGCTTTCGGCAGAAAGGCATGTGGAAGTAGAGCGAGAGAGGAGCATCGGTATCGACTTCTTCCTCATGTTCCCAGACCCGAGCCCCATCTTCTTGTTCAAAGCTCAGTGCAGTCGGATACGAGGTGTATCGTGGGGTGGGTACATCGAATGCTCGAGAAAGCTCGAGACTGGGCAATTCTTTCATGATCGAGGCTCGTCTGCGGGTCGCAGGAATCTACAAGGCGAATCTGCACGATGTGTTCCAGCTCGGCAGAGCGATTTCAGGTTCTTCGAATCCCTCGATGCATCAGTCAGTTCGAGCCCAGGACGAACAAAACCGCCTCGGAGCATGCGCTCGACGAGACGGCGAAGGTGCGAAATATTTGCGCCCGGCGTAAAGTACGCGTCAGTTCAACATGCCCTTCATCAGCTCATAGTTGGTGCTGGCCTGGCGGGTCTTCTTGATCAGCCACTCCAGCGAGTCGAGGTCGCCCATGTCTGAAAGCTTTCGCCTCAGCACAGGAATCTTGACTTCTTCGAGCTCGTCGAGCAGCTCCATCTCACGACGCGTCCCAGTCTCACTGATGTCGATCGCCGGCCAGAGTCGTCGCTCGGAAAGCTTACGCGACAGAACAATCTCGCAATTACCGGTACCCTTGAACTCCTGAAAAATCACTTCGTCCATACGGCTTCCGGTATCGATCAGCGCCGTCGCAAAAATGGTGAGACTTCCACCCTCTTCGAGATTACGCGCCGTCCCAAAGAGCTGCCGGGGACGGTCGAGCGCACCCGCGCTAACACCGCCCGAAAGCGTTCGGCTCGAGCTACCGTGCTGGGTATTATACGCACGGGCGAGACGCGTCAGGGAGTCGAGCAAAATCAACACATCCTGACCATCGAGAAGTCGTTCGACGCACTCTTTGAAAACCTTTTCCGCAAGCTTGATATGCTCACGCGGGGGCTTGTCGGTCGTCGAGGCGTGAACCTTGATCGGAATATTACGCCGAAAATCCGTCGCTTCCTCAGGTCGCTCATCGACGAGGAGTGCGCACTGATAAATATCTTCGTGGTTTTCCTGCACCGCGAGCGCGACCTTCTGAAGAATCGTCGTTTTGCCCGCTTTCGGAGGACTCGTGACCAATACGCGCTGGCCCCGTCCAATCGGTGCGACGAGGTCGATCACGCGTCCCACCGTCTCTTCTTTGGTGGTCTCGAGCCGAATTCGATCGCTGGGCTGAATCGGAGTGTAATCCGTCAACCGCTCGTGCAGCCGCGTCAGTTCTTGGTTGGTACGTTGTTGATTGCGATTCCGATTTCGGCCTTTGCGTTTCCCGCGTCTTCGTCGGCCCATGCTTACACTCTTCTACTTCAGTCATTGAAATGAAAAACCACTCCCGTGGCCGGCGAACTTCATCCGCCATGTATCGATTTGGACGCACGCTGGCGTCGGTTGGATGAGTGCCCACGGGTATTTTGTGAGCGTCATGTCCAAGGGAGGTGCGGCGGCGCTTTCGACCTTTTGACCGCGGCATCCACGGTCGCTCTTCGTCGAAAACATGCACTTTGCATCCGGCGACCGCTACTTGATTGGTGCCACAAGAGCGCGTAGATCGCAAGCCTAGAGTCGAATTCCCGCGATTTCAGGACCCTAGCGAGCCATATTCTCGCCCCACCCAATCTCTCGGGCCGTCTTTTTGCCCACGCCGATTTCGGCCACGAAATTCGGAAGCCGACGTTGATCCGCGGTGAGCGGGATTTCACGCCCCATGATTTCGGCGCGTTTCTGAGGATAGCGGACCCTGGGTTCGAAGTAGCCATCAGGAAAGATTGGGCCTGAAGCATCGTATTTGTCGGTCGCTCCCAGTGTGTGGAAGAGTTCATGCCCGATGACACCGGCAGCCAACGCTGCGGTCGACTCATCGAGGTCGACGACGACCAGCCCCCGGTCACCTCCCACTTCGGCAAGTCCCTCCACGAAACGACCGCCCGAGGCTCGCGCCCCGTCTTTGACGACCACCCACATCACCGTATCGTACGCATCTTCCTCGAGTCCCAATCTCTCTGCGGGACCCTCGAGATACTCATCAAGCGCGAATTTCAATTCGACGTTGTCCACGAAGCCTGCCTCGGCACCTGGCTGCTCAGGGGGCAAAGCGGCGATCGGAGTGTGCCCCACCAAGATGAACTCGAAGGGCCTCATCCGACGGTCATTATGGCGTGCAAATTCGTCGTCGAGCACCTCGGCCAGATTCTCGAGGCGTGCTCTGAGGAACCCAATGGCCGAATCATCCACAGGTTCGAGTTCGAGGACGACGACGCCGACACGCAGTGTGCGCTCCCAGTGGTTGCGCTCCTTCAGACGTGATTGCTCGGCCCATGCCCATGAGGCAACGCCGACCAGAATCATCAATAAGATCGCGACCCGAACGTTACGAAAAAGCTCCGAGACAGTGTGCTTTTGAAAACAACTCGGACAGAGCGCGTCACCATCCGCATCGGCGTTGCAGGCAATACAAATCCAGCTCTGGCACCGCTCGCATTGACCGTCATTGGCGAGCGTTGGATGCGCCCGGCACCGCTGGGCGGTCGCGTGGTTTGCCATACGAGATTCGGCATCGAGACCAGCGTCCGAGAGTTCTCGGGCGAGTTCGAGCGCCTCTGAACGCTTCAGATTCAGGGGTACCTGGAAAGGGGCTCGATCGAGCGTGCGTCGAGCCGTCTTCATCGAAACGCCCAGCGTCTTCGAAAGAGCATGCACCCCTCTCCCGTCGCCCTCGTCGATCGACGACGTCACGTGAACTCGCCATGCGGCATCGTCTTCGGGTCGTTCCATGGCTCCCTTCTATCTCATGCTGCCAGCATGAGCTTATCAGTATGCGAGTACCCTTGTCCGTTTGGAATTTTATGCCGATTCCGACCCGTCGCCGTTTTGACCACGCCTAATTATTTATTGTTATTTTTCTAATTAATTAAAACCACATTGGCGTACATATTCTCCAACGTCGGCCTACAAAACGGAGGATAAAGCATGGAGCAGCGACGCGGAGAATTGATCCACTCGGATCTCTACGACCATTATGAGCAAGACGAGAGCTTTTATTCGATGCTTGGCTCGGCTTTCACCTATCCACTTCGAGATCGGGGCTGGTTGATCCTTCTCGCAGGAATCATCTTCTTTTTCCTCGCCGAGTTTTTATCATTCATCCCGGTCATTTCGATCTTCATCGCTGTCTTCACGACTGGATATATCGTCAGCTTTCTCACGCGAGTCATCATCACCTCGTCCGATGGCGATGAGACTCTTCCCGATTGGCCCGACTTCGAAAACTTTTACGAAGACATCATCGTGCCAATATTTCGTTGGGCTTTCGTCCTCGCCGTTAGCTTCGGTCCCGGAATCTTTCTGATTTACAAGGGTATGGGCCTCGCCGCGGTCGCTGCGCTCGCGGTCGGACTGGTATATCTCCCGATGGCTCTGACGGCGGCCTCGATCCACGAAAGTGCGTTCTCTGCAAATCCCCTCGTGGTGATACCGGCGATCCTGAAAGTGCCGATTCAGTACACATTGACGACCTTGATGCTCGGTATGCTTTCGGGTGTGAGCGCCTATCTTCAGTGGCGTGTGGAAGGCGAGTTCGGCCTCTTGAGCGGAGCCGCCATCCTGGCAGTCTTTCTCTACTTCGCCGTCGTACAGTGCCGGCTGATGGGGCTCCTGTATTTTGCGAACGACGAGACAATCAACTGGTTCGAAGAGGCAAATCGCTACTACCGTTGAACGATTCCGCCAATCGTTCACGATACCTCGTGCGATTTTATGAGAGCGTCTTTGAATAAAAAGCGCTTGAAAACGTCTTTTGTTGCGAGGACTCTGAAAGGCCGAGGAGCGCCTGTATGCGAAAGACACCCAAAATCACGATAGCCCTGCTCACGTTGGCGATGGCCATTCCCATCTTTGGATTTGCTTCCGAAGCTTCGGCCCAGAGCATCCTGCGCGAATCGCGCCGAGACGGAAAGCGGGTGCATAAGCGAGCAAAGACGAGGCATCAGGGCAAGGTGACGCGCAAGAAGCGTAAGGTTCGTAAGAAAGCAAAGACGACGACACGTACGCGAACTCGCACAGTTCACCGCGATCGATACGATCGCTCAAATCGGCACAGCCATCGAACCCATCACCGGCGTTCCGTCGTTCACCGACGGACTCATGTCAGTCACGGTCGACGCGTTCATTTCCGCAGGCACCGTACTTATCGGTATGTCCGGCCACGTTTTCACTGGGTCTACTACGATCGTCGCATCCACCATAATCGCCCGGTCTATCGCTACAATGACACGCAGGTCGTGATCGTGGAAGTCGACAACGAACCCGATCTTCCGGAACTCGACTGCCCCATTCGCACCCGGATGAACCAATCGGCAAACCTCACCTTTTGTGCGACGCCTCGAGGCACCAAACATGGTCCTTATGTTCGCTATTACGAGAGTGGCGCTGTGGCGGCCGAGGGCAAATACGAATACGGGACCCGCGAGGGATTCTGGGTCGAGTACCATCAGAATGGCGAGCTGCGGCTCGAGGGCGAATACGACGATGGTGAGCGCATCGGCACGTGGTACCGGTTCAACCGAGACGGTGAAGAGGTCTCGGTAACGACGTACGAATAGACATCGCGTGCACGCGACTTCACTCGTAGAGTTCGAGGATGAATCTCAGGTCTCGCCGTGCCTTTTCTCGGGGAATTCCGACTCTGGAGATATAGCTCGCCAGATCGTCCTCACCGAGTGCGACGTAGGCCTCGAGGAACGATTCCATGTGTGTCCGAAAGTCGCGAACGAGTGAACGATGTTCTTCGGAATTCAGGCCATCGGGCATGGTGACGATTGCATTCACGAACAACTCGACGAGTTCGGTCGCCTCATCGGCGAAGTCACTGCGCTCGAGCTTTTCGATTCGATCAAATCCGTACCACGTCGTTTCACCATCGACTGTAGACTCGCCCACGAGCGCATGCGAGCTTTCTTCGAGAAGCTCTTGGCGATGTGCGTCCGCCCTGGCTTCAGGCACCACCAGGAGTTCGGAATAGACGGCTCGATAGACGAGCGTGTAGTCCTCTCGATGCCATTGAATAAGCTCACCGACCCGCTGCGCGTGCAGAGGCTCGAGTTCTTCGAGAGCGAGATCCGAGCTGAGATTATGATAAATCATGAATGATCCTTCATCTCGTTCAACATGTGGGATGCATAACATGCACGTACTTTCTTCGGTAATCGCTATCCTGGTTCTGATGCTCGCTACGACGGCTCATGCGCAGACACCGCAAAACGAGCCCGACCGGATCGAGGTCTCAGAACCGACTCCCTTTGATCAGGGCAAGATGCGCCTGAGCCTCGGTGGCGGTCTCACGGGTGACCAATTCGCGATCAGCGGTAATTTCGGCTATTTCGTGGTCAGAGGCCTCGAAGCCTCAGTCGAGGGCAGCACTCGCTTTGGCGGTGATGCTCCCACGGTCGGCATCCTGGGCCCCGCCGTGCGATATATCGTCTGGCAGATCCCCAGTCTTCATCCCTACGCCGGAGGATTCTACCGCCACTGGTTCGTGGGTGATGACCTTCCTGACCTCGATTCGGTTGGCGCACGCGCTGGCGCAATGCTCTACACAGACCCGCTCGTGGTCGAGGGCGGGGTCGTCTACGAGAGTTTTCTCGACTGCGATGGCGACGCGTGCTCGGATGTCTATCCTGAGTTTTCGTTTGGAATCGTCTTCTGAACAAAGGACTCGAAAGCGAGAGATAATTTGGTAAGGTGCGCATTCTGACGACGAATTGCGCGGAACTGCCATGAATGCCAAGGCTCCCAGAACGTTCTGGAAGGCTCTCGGGCCGGGACTTCTCTTTGCCGCCGCCGCGGTGGGTGTATCCCACCTGGTTCAGTCGACGCGTGCGGGAGCGGTCTACGGCATCTCGCTCATCTTCTTCATCATCCTCGCGAACGTCGCGAAGTATCCTGCCTTCCGATTCGGCCCGCACTACGCAGCCGCGACCGGCACATCCTTGCTCGAGGGCTACCGTCGACAGGGGCGCTGGGCGCTCGTGCTCTACGGGCTTCTGACTCTGGGTACGATGTTCACGGTGCAGGCTGCCGTCACGGTGGTGACCGCTGGTCTGGCCAAGGCTGCGCTCGGACTCGCGATGAGCCCATTGACGATCTCAGCCATCCTCCTCGTGGCCTGCGCGATCATCCTCGCCATCGGCCGCTTTCATGTGCTCGATCTCATCGTGAAGGTGCTCGTGGCCATTTTTACAGTGTCCACGGTCGTGGCGACCATCCTCGTCATTCCCAAGATTCCGTGGGGTGAGCTGGCCCTCTTCCCTCCGGCCGATGCATACGACCACAAGACCATCCTCTTTCTCGCAGCGCTGGTGGGCTGGATGCCATCTGCGATTGATATTTCGGTCTGGAATAGTCTCTGGACGCTCGAGAAAGGGCGCGACACGAGGCATCGAGCGAGTCTGCGCGAGGCGATGATGGACTTCCACATCGGCTACATCGGGACAGCTTGTCTTGCGCTTTGTTTCATGCTTCTGGGGGCCGGTGTGATGTACACGGCCGACGTCGAGATTGCCGGAAAGGCCGGTGCATTCGCGACTCAGATTCTGGAGCTCTACAAGGGAACGCTCGGGGATTGGAGCGGCTCGATCATCGGGCTCGCTGCGTTTGCCGTCATGTTCTCGACGACACTCACCGTGCTCGATGGATTTCCGCGTGCCATCGCAACACTCGTCGAGCGTTTCGGAGGCGAAGAGATCGTCCACGACGAAGAAGAACGCGAGGCTCGAAAACGAATCTACTGGGCCGCGCTCGTCGTTCAGGGCGCCGGCTCACTGGTGGTTCTCTTCTTTTTGCTGACGAGCCTCTCGGCCATGGTCGACATCGCCACCACGCTCTCCTTTTTGACGGCGCCGATCCTCGCAGGATTGAATCATCGCGCCATGTTTCAGGAGAACGTGCCCGCAGACGCACGGCCACGCCCGTGGCTGCGCTATCTCAGTCTTGTAGGGATTGCCGGCCTCGGGCTTTTTGCCCTCTACTACATCTATCTGATCGCGAGCTGACGCTCAGTCTTTCCACTCGCGACGGGCCTCGGAAACCGCCCGTTCGATCTCTCTGGCGTGCTCGCGCTTTCGTTGCGACTCGCGCTTATCGAATAGTTTTTTACCGCGGCAGAGCCCGAGCCTGGCTTTGACATTCGCGCCTTTGAAATAGAGTTCGAGCGGAATGAGCGTATAGCCAGCGGTTTCGACCTTGGTTCGCAGTCGGTTGAGCTCGCGCCGATGCAGCAAGAGCTTGCGAGGGCGCTCGGCTTCATGGTTCTCGTGGGTGGCGTGCGGGTATGGCGTGATGTGGCAATTCACCAGCCAGAGCTCGTTATCTTCAAAGCGAGCGTAGGCATCGGTGAGTTGTACACGATTCTCGCGCAGTGACTTGACCTCAGACCCCCATAGCACCAGCCCGGCCTCGTACTCTTCGTCGACGAAGTAGTTGTGCAGGGCCTTGCGGTTGCGTGTGATGGTTTTGATTTCGACTTCTTCACTCATGGCGAACCTCCGCGTTGCACCCGTCGATTCATACAGGATCGCCCTGCAAAGCGCCATCCTCGTGCATCTGCGCCTCGTTCTGTGTCTGTGAGAACCGCTGCAATTGACTCGGCGTGTCGAAGGGGTCAAGCTTTCGAGCAGCGAGGAGTTTCGATGCGCGTCGGACAAAAAAATACCTTTGTAGCAGCCGCAATGGGAGTCTTTTTCGGCATGCTCGCCTTTTATTACTCGAACTATATAGCGGGCGATAGCAAGACGGGAGTCGCCGTCGTGCGGGCGGTTCAAGACATCCCTGCTCAGACTCAGCTCACAGTGAGCATGGTCGAAATCGACCATGTGCCCGAGCCATTCTTTCGCGAGGGCACAATTCGAGAAGGTGAACTCGGCGGGTATATCGGACGCAAAGTTCAAGAAGATGTGAACGAGGACGACCTGCTCATGCGTGAGACGTTCGGCAATTAGGCGATGTCAGGGCTCACATCCCCTCGCAGAGCCTCCTACATGCAACATTCGTCAAAGGGAGAATCCATGAAACGCACCATCGTCGTACTATCGTTCGTCATGTCGCTTGGTATGGCTTGTTCTTCGGGCCCCGAAAAGAACCAGGAAAGCCAGTCCGATGCCGTCGTCGAGGATTCGGTCTCCGAGCAGGGTGTGATGAAGGCGTGTCGCCAGGCTGCGACCGAGGCGACTTCTCTCGTACATGCGCTCGAAAATGCGCCGACATCTGACCTTTCATTTGCTGACTATCGCAAGATGGCATCGGCTCATGCCGCCTGGAGCGCCGAGAATCATCCCTGTACGGCTGAAGGTCCCGAGGTCACCGAGAGGGCCCGAACGGCCGGAGAGACACGGGCGATGCTCGAAAGGGCCGAGCAATCCTATGTGATCTCGAAACTCGACTCGCTCGTCGCACAGGGCAAGCTCGAGGCCGCCCGGGAATTGATGGTCTTGCGATTTGCTCAAGGTCGTGCGGTCGAGAGCGAACTGCAGGCAGCCTCGTACTCACTATCGAAAAGTTACGCGAAGATGTTGAACGAAGCGTTTGAAGCCTCTGGCAAGAGCGCGCAATTCGAAGACGACCTGAAAACCACCTGCATCTTTTCGCGTACGGAATTCGATCCTCAGAATACGCCTGTCGAGGACCATCACGCGAGTGTTTTTGGCGGCAAGGGCACCGTCTATGCGCTGTGTCGTCTGCCGCTGCCCGCGAGTAAATACGGCGGCGATCCCAATGGCATGGTCAAGCTGGTCATCGATACTGACGAGAACGACGCCAATGGCGTTCTCGCCGAGACGAATCTCGGGGCCATCTCCAAATACAAAGAGTCGCAATACTTCCGCGGACGCTTCCCGATTCCACAGGGCATCGGCACCGACGAACTCTCGGCGTATTATCACGTGAGGGTCAAACTCGAGCGGCCCGAGATGGGTGACGAATCACCTGTCGGTAACGGGT
>CAYFTY010000090.1:0-9748 GCA_964346045.1 uncultured Bradymonadales bacterium
CAATGCCGCTGGAGTACCGGTCGGTATTCAAATCGTGGGTGCACGTGGAAACGACCATTTGACGATCGGGCTGGCCCATCTGCTCGAGTCGGCCACGGCAGGCTGGACGCCACCGGGTTGAATCAGTCAGATCTCGAACGCTCGATGCGCACTTCGACATCCTGCGCGCCCCGCCACGATAGCGAGTCATTCAGGTAGACCAATTTTACGCGAACCCACCACGGCACGTAGACGTCCATATCGGTCTCGGCCAGGTTGAAGAGATATCTGAGGTCGACGAACCGCCCCGACTCGATACGATTATCCGACTGGATCGCCACCGCCCGGCTGTGCACCGAGGTCCACTCTCCGTCGTTGTCGACCAGGCGGCGCGTAAAGAGCGTGCCGGCCCGAATTCCATCTCGATGCAGGTGCGGTGGTAGTTGTTCGCCCTCCCAATAATCGAGCAAGGGCGCGCTCTCGTCGTCACCCTGTCGGGCTTCGACCACGACGGCATAAGCATGCCCTGGATAGCCGGTCGGCGCGCGATGCGCCGCCCCCTGGTTTTTGACTTTGGCCTGGATGTAGAGCAGGTCGCGGATGCGATACACATTGACCCAGAGACCCATGTTTTTGCGGCGATCTTCGAGGGTGATGCCAAAGCCGTCTGCTCGGTGTTCTGCGTGGCATTCATTGCAAGAGACCACAGATTCGTCGGTGCGCCATGACCACTCCTCGATCTCGAGCGGCGAGAGCAAAATCGGCAACGTAGTGCCCTCGAAGTGGTCTTCGGCGCCGGTGTGAGGCCAGTGCAAACGTGGGTCGAGGGGTTCTTCGAGCGTGTCGACTCCGGCAATATGACAGCCGGCGCAATCCTTCGGGTCTTCTGAACTCACCTTGCGAAATGAAGCGAGCTCGATCTGACGACGCAATGCCTCGAGCTCTTCGGTGATTCGGGCCGCGTCGAGGCGCGGAAATTGCTCGGCAAGCTTGTCGTCGCGAAACCGCCGCACGGCGTCTTTCGAACCCTCGGTTTTTTCGGCGTCGATGCGCAATCGGAACTCACGAAAAATCTCGACGGCCTCTCTGACCTCTTCGGACGTCATCGGACCGGCGGCCAGCATGCGTCGCGCCTGAATATGGGGCAGAGAGTCCTCGAGCTCGAGGCGGGAGGTCTTCAGTGGTGTGCCGTCTTCGAGCGACTGTGAAAGCTCGGCGATCGACGTCGAGAAGACGTCCTCTTGTGGCTTTTCGACATCGTAGAGTTTCTCGATGGGTTCGAGCCACGCGCTCGGAATGATCAGAGCAGCGACGATGAGCGCAAAAGCGCCCAGGCTCCAGAAGAGCGTCGATCGTCGCAGCCGTTTCTTGAGATCCAAAGTAGACTCAGAGATTGATACCACCGTCGACATCGATGCAACGGCCGGTGAAGTAGTCGCATTCGATGACGAACTTCACCGCCTGCCAGATTTCCTCTGGCTTACCCGCACGCCGAAGCGGCACCCCCTTGAGCAGACTCTCCAGCATCTGGGGCTTCATTGCTTCGAGAATGGGGGTCTGCACGAAGCCGGGCGCGATGGCGCCGACACGGATGCCGTATCGCGATAGTTCTTCGGCCCAAAGTTTGGTATCGGCGACGAGCCCGGCTTTCGCGGCCGAATAATTCGACTGGCCGCGGTTTCCGTGACGTGAGACCGAGCTGATATTGACGATCACGCCCGGTTTGACGTCGTCTTCGATCATGCGGGCAGCAACCTCACGGGTGCATAGGAAAGGGCCGGTGAGGTCGACATCGATCACCTGCTGCCAGTGGCGCAGCGACATTTTGCGTACCTCACCACTCTCACGGTCTTTGGAGACGAGGAGCGCATCGCGGAAAATGCCTGCATTATTGACCAGGCCATTCACCGAGCCGAATGCGTCGACCGTAGCCTCGACAAGCGCGATCACATCATCTTCGTCGGCGACGTTGGTGGTCGCTGTCTCGAGATTGCCTTTGGCCTCGTTGGCCAGCTCGGCGAGCCCTTCTTCATTGACGTCGCACGCCATGACGTTGGCTCCCGCGCTGGCGAGCTCGAGCGCAAAACATTTTCCGAGACCGCTCGCGGCACCTGTGACAATGATATGCAATTCGTTCAACTTCATTCGACTATCTCTCGATCAGGGGTCGTGTGAGGATTTCGTGCACGATGTCATCGATATCGAAATCGTGTGTAAAGCCGAGCCGCTCGCGTGCCGGAGTGTCGTCGACCATACAGATGTATTTGATGTGCTCGGTCTCGGGCCACGGCCAGTCGCTGAGTTTGAGTGACCAGCCCGCTTTGAGGATTTGCTTCATCGCAAATTCGGGAATCGGGCGGGGCTTTCGGCCTAGCTTTTCGAGTAAAAGCGAGAGCGGTACTGGCGAAGGCCCGGCGACGTTGAAGACACCTCGAACGCCCGGCGTCAGCGACTTCTCGATCGCCGTGATGACGTCCTCGACGTGAATCACCTGCACCATCGGGTCGAATCCCATCAGGGTCATCGGCCGTTCGAGACGCAGATATCGGCTCGGCGCGTTGTCGACTTGCCCGACGATATGGACCGGCCGCAGGATCACGGTCTCGATCTCGGGATGTCGCCAGAAGAAGGTGTTGCAAAACATGTCGAGCGCGATGAGGTCGCGCATGCCGCCGAAATTGGTCGCAGCCATCAACGGCGAGTCTTCCGAAAGGAATTGCGGATTTTTGGGGTCGGGCCCGTAAACATTGGCACTCGAGAGGACGACGACCTTGGGCACGCGATGCTCTTCACAGAGCTCGATGACCTTTTTGGTGCCCACGATGTTGAAATCATGGTGCTGTGTCGTGTCTTGCCGGGGGTCGTGCATGATGTTCAGGTGCACGACGGCGTCGATGCGCTCACGCCTGAAAATGTCTTCGAATCGTCTGCGTCGGACGTCGACTTTTTCGATCTCGACGTCTTTGGGCATGTGACGCACGGTGCGGCGATCGATGCCGATGACCTCGAAGCGCCGGTGCAGTCGCCGGGCGAGGGCGCGCCCGAGACGGCCGCCTATGCCTGTGATTACGACCCGCTCCTTTCGCCTGCGTCTGCGCGAGTTCAAAAGAAGACTCCTTCGCGCTCCTCGAGACCTCGCTCGAGCAGACCGCTGATAGCCTCTTGCACTCGATTCACTTTGCCACGAATGACTCGATCCTCATCGTCGCTCTTGCCTTCGAAGGTCATCGGCTCGCCAAAGTAGAGCCGATATTTCACAGGCAGCGGCAGGGCTCCTGCCGGACCGAGCATGAGCATGGTCGGCGTAATGGGAAACGCCGGCATCCCCAGAGCCTTGCCGAGTCGCTTGAAGTTGAAGACGGAGGGCATCTGTTCTTCGCCACCGACCACGCCGACCGGCACGATCGGGGTGTTGGTTTCGAGCGCGAGCCGCATGAAGCCGAGCCCGAAGGGCACCATTTCGTAGGCATGATCGTACGTCTTGCTGATGCCGCGCACGCCCTCGGGAAAGACTGAAAGCAAGCCGCCGCGGTCGAGCAGGATGCGGGCGTTTTCGCGCGTGCCAACTACCTGGCCCGCGCGTGCCATGAAGGTCGATACGAAGGGAATCGTCGGCACCCAGTGCTCGACCATCGAGCGCACGATACGAGGTGGATCGTGGTCGAAGAGCACCGCGCATCCGACAATGAAGCCGTCGATTGCGATCTGTCCCGAATGATTTGCGATCAGCATCACGCGACCGGATTCAGGGATATGATCGATGTCGTGGACTTCGGCCCGGAAGTATTTGCGATAAAAGAACTGTGCAAATGGGCTGAGATATTTGAGGAATTCGGGGTCGAATCCAAAGGGGTCGAACCCGTACTCATTCTGGCCGGCATCCATGTTCCGTATGCTCTCCCAGAGTTCGGGTTCCATCGTATCGATGAACTTCTGGTCGATTTCTTCTCGGAAGTCTTTGAGCGACACCTGCGGCCTCGTATTCGCGCGTAGCGGCGACACGCTATCAGCTAATGAGTGCGCCGAAAAGGTGTTCAGATCACAGGAGGTCGTCAAAGAGCGCAGAGAGCGGAGTCTCGCCGCCGTACTCGACAAACGAGCAGTCGTCGGCGTAGTTGCCGTTCAGCACTGCGGTGGTTTCACGACAGAGGCCGATCGAAAAGCGATCGGGGGCCGAGAGAGCGCAGAAGTTGCCGTATTCGAGGACCCTGATATTCAGGTTCTGGGCGGGGTACACGGGTGTTCTCTCATCGCTCTCGAAGCCGACGACGAGGCTCCCTCCGCAGGTCAGAGCGAGCATGTCGTCTGGGCCGAATTCACTGCATGCGAGTTCGAGGTTGCTTCTGCGAATCGTATCAGGATTTGCAAAATCGTTGATCGATGGGATGGGGTGGTAGCGAATCGGTCTTGGATGCGCGATTTTGGTGGCACCGAAGCCTTGCGCTTTGAGCTGGATGTCCCCGATATCCGAGCCCGGCGCCTCGAGCATGTTGATCGTATCGGCGCAGTCTTCGAAAGGGGTTGTATCCTCGATCACGAGCACGAAACCTTCGGGGCCCTGAACATAGCACTGAGCATCGAGCCCGCAGAAGGCCTCCGGTCCGCCCGAGCGTTCTGTGCACCATCGGTCGGGAGAGCCAGCCTGCCGACAGATTTCGATGCCGGGCGGTGGTGGCTCCTCGGGCTCTCGCGGATCTTCGCGATCGTCGAATATGCAGACTCGGCCGCTCTCGGCATAGGAGATCCTGCAGCTCAGCCCGGGTTCGCAGTCTTGATTGAAATCACAGCGTGGAGCGCATTTGCCGAATTCGCAGACCTCGTTTTCGGCACAGCCTTTTGCGCACGATGGAAGATATCCGACATGGCAGGCCCGACCTTCTTCGCCGTTGTCCCGCGGGCTGCAGACACCACGGTCACAATCGGATTGATCTTCACAGGTAGGAACGCAGATGCGTCCCTCACAGGCTTGGCCGGGATCGCAATCTCCTTCGAGCTTGCACCCTCTCACGCATTGGAATTCCGCGCAGAGCAGGGCTTCACCGCAGTCGAGGTCGAAGGTGCACGTTGCGCCGAGTTTCTGGTCGTCGGTGAAATTCGTGCAGGCAGCCAATGCCAGAAGAGCGATGAGAACGAGCATTCGCATAGCACGAGGGTAGTGGGCGGTGCGGAGGCGAGCAAACCCAAGAAAAAACGACGCCGGCTGCACAACGCAGCCGGCGCCACCCACGGTCACGAAGCAGGGAGGAGGGCTCCGCAACCACTTACTACGATTCGAGCGAGGCTACATTGGTGCACTCGACTTCAAAAAAATCTGAAAATGGAGGGGCCGAGAGGGTCGAGGCCGCTGACCCCGTCATCATTTCGAGATTAGCTACCTTTGAGCAGTCGGGCTTTCTCGATGAGTTCGAGAAATTCCTTGCGGTCGGCCTGACGCGAGCTCGTCGCCCCCTCGGCGACTTCGGACACGAGGGCCAGAGAGAGGTTTTCGGCGTAAGGGCTATCGCGCAGAATCTCGGCGAAACCGGCGACTGCTGCAGCGAATTGGAAGTCTTTCGAAGCATCCGAAAGCTTCGAGCGAACGTCGCCGTTACGAAGGTAGAATTCCTGCTCGGCGGCTTCGAACCCCTGCGGTTGCTTATGTCGGACGCGCACGGTTGCGAGCCGTCCTTTCGCCTCGGGGTTCACCGTCACTTCATAGAGCGCGGTGACGGTGTGGCCTGCGCCAATCTCGCCGGCGTCGACCTTGTCGTTTCGGAAGTCCTTGTCGGCGATGTCACGGTTTTCGTAGCCGATGAGTCGGTAGTTGGGAATGGCATCCGGATCGAATTCCACCTGGATCTTCACGTCCTTTGCGATGACCTGCAGGGTGCCATCGAGCTGATCGCCGAAGACCTTGCGGGCCTCTTTCTCACTGTCGATGTAGTAGTAATTGCCGTTTCCTCGGTTGGCGAGCTGCTCCATCATCGTGTCTTTGTAGTTGCCCATGCCGAAGCCGATGGTCGACATCGTCACGCCTTCGTCGACGTAACTTTTGATGCCGTCGAGGATCTGCTCGTGTGAGCTCGGGCCGATGTTGGCATCGCCATCCGAGAGCACGATCACGCGATTGACGTGACCGGGCTGGTGAGCCTGCATGGCCATCTCATACGCGAGTTTCATGCCGTCGTTCATGCCGGTCCCGCCGCCCGAGTGCAGATGGTTGATGGCCTCGAGGATGCGTCCACGATGGTGCATTCCAGTCGGCGGCAGGATCTTGGCGACGCGGCCGGCGTAGGTTGCGAGCGCGACGGTGTCATTCTCGCGCAGGTTATTGGTGAGCATGCGAAGCGAATTCTGGGCGAGTGGCAATTTGTCGGGGGCGCCCATCGAGCCCGAGACGTCGACGAGGAAGGTCAGGTGAACAGGCTTTCGCTCGGCCGTCGAGATGCGCTTACCCTGCACGCCGACGCGCACCAGATAGGTATCGTCTTTGGCCGTGAACGGGCTCGGCGCGGCTTCGAGATGGACGCCAAACGCGCCACGGTCGTGCGAGGGGTAGTCGTAGCGGAAGTAATTCACGTATTCTTCGACGCGCACCGATGCCGCGGGTGGAATCTGTCCGTTTTGTAGCTTCTTGCGGGCTACGGTGTAGGCGCCGGTGTCAACGTCGATCGAAAACGTCGAGAGGCGGTCTTCGCTCGACTTCGTCATCGCGTTCACGCCATAGTCGGTATACTGCTCGGTGCCCTTGTTTTCGCGATACTGCGCACCGCCGTGGATGTCTCGTGGTGGGCTGGCCACCGCACTGCGGGCACGTGCTTTCCTATTGGGCGCCTGGCGTGCGGTAGGGGCAGGTGGGCGCTCCATTTCTGCCCTGGGCTCGGCGGCTGTTGCGATTTCGACGGGAGCTGCATCGTTACGTGCTTCGTCGGCTCCGGCGGTCTCTTCGTATTCGACGGGAGCGCGTTGCTCGAGGGATTGCGATTCGGCTTTCACGCTTTCGTTGGAACTCTTGGCTGCGTCGGCGGCACAAGAGGTTAGGCTGGCCGCAATGAGAATAGCGATGAGTTTCTGAAGGGGTTTCATGTCGTCTCCGTTTGTTGGGTCACACCCCTACTCACGAAGCCCCGCCGAAAACGATCTAAAAAATTTTGTTTTTGTCTTTCGAGCTCTCGCCCGGACGCACTCGCCGATTGCATGCGTCCCCTCGCTGGTAGACAATGGGGTGAGAGGCCCCGATGTCCAACGATGAAGTATCTTCCAGGAAGCGCGACCACGCTCATTTTCCGTGGGATGTTCTGCGCGCGATTGTCGATGGCCGCAGCGCGATCGATGTTCCACGTCTGGCTCTGCGAGATCACGACGAAGCTGCCGAGTTCTTGAGCTGTTATGGATTCGATCTGGCGCAGTCAGGGCATCGCGACGAGATCGCCTGGATTCGACGTGATGCGGCTGAGTTCATACGCGACGAGCTTCTCGATGGAATCGAGCTCGAGATGCCGCAGTCGATCGCGGTCGAGGAAGACATCGAATCCATCCTGCTCACGGCGTCGCTCGAGAATGGCGATTCACAGCGTTGGGCATGCGCGCTTTTGCGTGTGATGCATACGCTCGCTCACTGCCATTCGTACTTCAACGAGCGCTACGGCGATGAGATACGTCGCCAGATTTTCGCGCGTTTTGAGCCCCATCTGAAAATGACATCCGAAGGGCTCGTGCTGGGAGAGGAACCCGAGATCGACCTGCTCTCATTCGAGGTCAAGCCTGCGAAATCACGATGGTCGGTTGCGCTGAAGCTATTGCATAAAGTCGAGAACGTAGCGGCCGATGTCTTTGATCGTATCGGTGTTCGGTTCGTGACTCGTCGCAGATTCGATGCAGCTCTGGTCGTGAAGTATCTGCGTGAGCATAACGTGATGATGTTCGCGAATATCAAGCCGAGTCGTTCGCGGAATACACTCCTGGATATCGACTGGCTGAATCGCGAGATCGAAAGGCTCGACGGGCTCATCGCCCGGGGGCAACTCACGGCCGAGCAAAAACTGAAGATCTTGCGCACCGAAGTAGAAGACCGAGACTATCCCGAGCCTCCGGCGCCCTCACCGAATCCACACAGTGCGCTGACGTACCATTCGATTCAGTTTACATGCCGACAGCTCATCCGGATCCCTGGCGGCCGAAACGATGGAGACATTCGATTTTTCTTTCCATTCGAGATTCAGATTCTCGATGAGGAGAGCTACCGGGCCAGTCGAGAGGGCCTGGCCTCACACGAACTTTACAAAGAGCGTCAAAAAGAAGCAGTGAGAGAGCGAGTGCTCGGCGGTCTCTACGAATGAGGTTCAGGGGCCGCCGATTACGCGGTGTCCGGTGCGCTCGCGCCGCGTGTACGTGCCGGTCTTTTCGGCTGCCACCTCGGCCACATCGGCGAGGGCCTCACTGAGTTCGTCGTTCGTATGAGCGAGCTTGCTCGTGGTTACGTCGACGTTTCGACCCATGAACCAGTTGGGATTATCGTAGAGATTGTCGGCGATGTGGTCGGTCAGGAAGAGACAGACCAGCACGGCCGACCCGATGCTCACGATGAAGGTCGACATCGCCAATTTGGACATGCGCATGGCGACGCGATTCTGCTCGTTTCCGAGCGAACCCAACGACACCACCAGGGGTAGCAAAAACGCCAAAACGCCTGCAGTGACGGCGCGCATGGCCGCGTCCGGCAAGAATGAGCCGGCTAGAGCGCCAAAGATCAGAAACGAAAGGTAGATGCCGAAAGCGGCAAATCCGAAAATACCGAACATGATGATGAAGTCGAGAACCGAGCTCTCGTCTTCATTCACGCTTCGGGTCTGCTGAAAATTGTCCATGGCACCTCGCTGTGTTCAGTCTACATAGGCCACCGAGCCGCGAAAAGTGGGGTATTTTGCCGATCCACGAATTCGGGATATGCTGATGACGCACTGCGACATCACCCGAGGGCCCGACCATGGGCATGCAAGACGTAAAACAGGCCGATGCCGAAGAGCTTCGGCAATTCATGAAAAAGCTTCTGCGCGACGTCCGGGCGCTCGAGAAGATGCTCGAGGACGGCAAGATCGAGAGCGGTATTCGCCGCATCGGTGCAGAACAGGAGCTCTTTCTCGTCGATGCGGCGTATCGGGCCGCGACGAGGTCCACCGAGATTCTCGAGTCGATCGATGACGAGCATTTTACGACCGAGCTCGGGCTCTTCAATATCGAGTGTAATCTCGACGCGGTCGAATTCGGGGGCGACTGTCTGTCGACCATCGAAAGGCAGCTCGAGAGTCTGCTCGACAAAGCACGTCGGGCAGCCGCCGAGCATGAGAGCAAGATCGTGATGTGCGGTATTTTGCCGACGTTGCGTCTGGGCGATCTCACGCTCGAGAGCATGACGCCCAATCCTCGCTATTTCGCGCTCAACGACGCTCTCTGTAAGCTACGCGGAGGCTCGTACAGCTTTCATATCAAAGGGCCCGACGAGTTTAACGTGCAGCACGACAACGTGATGCTCGAGTCGTGCAATACGAGTTTTCAGGTGCACTTTCAGGTGGGCCCCGAAGAATTCGCCGAGCTCTACAACGTCGCGCAGGCCGTCACCGCGCCCGTGATGGCGACCGCGACGAATTCGCCGATGCTCTTTGGAAAACGGCTCTGGCGCGAGACTCGAATCGCGCTCTTTCAGCAGTCGATCGACACCCGGGCGAGCGGGCATAGCATCCGCGATCGTCAGCCGCGCGTGAGTTTTGGTAATCGATGGCTCGACGATTCG
>CAYFTY010000091.1:0-9702 GCA_964346045.1 uncultured Bradymonadales bacterium
TCTTTCTCGCGTCGAGCACCTCGGGGGCGACGCCGCGATAGTCCTGCCGGGCCATATGGTCGAGGTATTCGTCGAGCGAGTCGGTGTTCTCGAGCGCTTGATCGACGCTATGAATCACGCGGACTGTCTTGTCGATATCGTAGTCCTGCGTTTCTCTTTCGCCTTTTTCGAGCGCTTCAATCGCGGGCCCAAAGGTCTCTTCGGCCTTTGCTTTTTGGGCCTCGAGCGCCTGTCTTCGCTGATAGTCGCTCCAGGCAATGATCCCGATCACACCTGTGGCGATCACGAGAATTACCATCCAGATTTTCGAGCGCGAATTCGTCTGCGACTGAGTCATATCATTCATGTCTAACCTCGTGGGCAGACGCTACTTTGCCACGCGCGCAGCGGCAACCCGACTTGCGCAAATGCATAACCTGTTTATTCCAATAGGGTCCAACAAGAGGAGTTTTATGGCACTCGCTGAAGAATTTAAGAAGTTCGTCGCCCGCGGAAACGTCGTGGATCTCGCCATCGGTGTGATCATCGGCGCCGCCTTCAGTTCGCACCAAGTCGCTCGTCGACAACATATTTTCGCCGCTTTTGAGTCTCGTCACGGGACGAGTGCGCCGACACCGAGTTCTCTGAGTGCCCAAGCATTTGCTCGGAAATTGATCTGGTTTGGCAGCAGAGGATGCGGAACGCGATGTCGAAAGAGTGAATACGCAGCGCCGCCGGCGCGTCGGGCTGCGTCGAAAGTCGCCTCGCCAAAGGGGTCTCGACGGTGAAAGGTTCGAGCCCATCGACGAAGTCCGAGCTCGAAAAAGCACTGCCTGACATGAGAGCGACGGGGCGTGTCATGGCTTGCGCGTTCGTGGGGACTCGTTCAGAAAGAATGTATGCGCGAAGGAGTGATCAAATTCGAGTGTGTTCATGAGAGAGGTGCGCTGCCGGAGGTCGACCTCGCTTCACTGATAACAGCTCGTCAGGAGTTGTTCGTGCGAAAGCTGATGGGTCGCGACCGGTCTCGATACGACGGTGTCAGCTACGGAAATATCAGCATTCGATCGCACGGTGGTTTCGTCATTTCAGGCACGCAGACCTCAGGCCTCGCCGAAGTTTCGGTCGACGATTTCGCGATCGTGCGAGACTGGGACGTGCCGTCGAATCGCCTCGAAAGCGTCGGGTCTGTGCGTCCATCTTCGGAATCGATGACCCATGCCATGATCTACGAGTCCGCGCCCGAGGCTGGTGCGGTGCTCCACGTGCATTCTCCCCAGATCTGGCATCGGTGGCAGTCTCTGGCACTCGCCACGACCGGCGAAGAGGTCGAGTACGGAACTCCCGACATGGCACGAGCGGTGCGCGAACTCGTTGTCAGCTCTTCGTCGCGCACATTCGCGATGCTGGGCCATGAAGACGGTGTGGTCGTCTGGGACGAGAGCGTCGAGGTGGCGCTCGAACGTCTGATCGATCTGCACGATCGCGCGCTCAGCGACGCTTAGAAAGGTCGTGCAGACATCTGGATGCCACGCCTGTCCAGTCCACCACCTCTTGCAGTTTTGACTGAACGCGCTTCAATTCGGCCTCGAGCCTCTCGACGCGCTCTTCGAGCTCGCGCTCTCGGGTCGTGGCGGCGGCCGGAGCACGACGAATCGCGCTCTCGTCGGGGGCGGGCCGAGCGTCATTCGCCAGGGCGTAGCGCCTCCCTGCAATCGTGTCGATGGCTTCGATTTCTCCGGATTTGACCCTCCGGTAAAACGTGCGGATCGAGATGCCGAGTTCGTCGGCGAGTTCTTCTGCGCGGTGCATTCTGACCTCCTTGTCTCGTGCACACATCTGGCAGTGTATGACACCGGGATCAGAGTGCAACAAAGTCCGGCACCTACATGTAGGTGTATGTATTGACTTTGGGGCAGTGGCCGTCTACAAACCAGCCATTGGAGTGGATGATTCAATGAGGGATAACATGAAAAAACTCTTGATGATTGTGTGCGCAGTTCTTTTCGTGGCTGCCTGTGGTGCCGACGGCGATGTAGAGACGCCGGTGGGCGACAAGCCCGCGGCGAATCCGGATGCCGAATTGACCGGCAAGGCCGACCGTCTCAGCAACTGGTACACGGAGATCCGTGGTGAACTCGTCGCCGGTGAGGTCGTCGAAGGCGAGATTGGTTATCCTGACTGGTTCCATGGTTATACGGTCGAGCTCGAGGCGGGCACGACTCAGCGAATCAGGGTGCAGGCGAGCGCCGAAGGTCTGGTGCGGCTCTACGGCCCCTCGATCGCGACCTATTCGAATGGGCGTCCATACTTCACGCGCGCCGCGCACCGCGGCAACACCGCAGAAGAGCTGCGAGGCTATCACGTCGCCGAATTCGAGTTCGAAGTCGAGCGTAGCGGCACCTACCTCGTCGTCTACGGACCTCGCTATGTCTGGAACGCGAACTACGACGTGCTCGCCGGGTGCGTCGCAGGCTGCGAGGTCGACACGACCGTCGAGTCGTTGCTCGAAGAGCCGTCCCGCTACGACGGCATGCAGGTGAATGTCCAAGGGTGGGTGAATCTCGGATATGTCGCGTGTACACGCATGGCCTGCACTCCCGAAAATGCCTGCTGCAATCGATGCCATGGAGCTCTGAATCTTCATGCTGACGAAGGCACGCGTCAGGGCGGAATTGCTCTGACCGAAGAGGACATCCGTTACGCATGTTCGGGAGACAACTGTAATCCCGAAGCAACCTGTAGTGTCGAGCCGGGCGAATATCGCATTGGCGGAATCTTCACGATCAACCAGTGGGGCGAACCGTCGATCGAGGTGACGAGTCGCGAGGCAATCGCATCGGGTTGTACCTCGAACGACGAATGCACCGACGGGTGGTGCCGGGCGACCGACTCGACCTCGAACTCGCGCGAATGCGTGCCTTTCGTGGGCGAGGGCGAATCGTGCGGTGGCTTCACGCTGCCGCATATGTACGAAAGCTGCTCTCCCGAATTGAGTTGTGTCTTTCGACCCTTCGTTGCCGACGCGCCTGGCACCTGTCGGCATAACGTGACAGTGGCCGAACTCGAGGCGAATCCGACCGAATGGGACGGGGTTCGGGTCAATATTGACGGCCATATCCAAAACGAGCCGGCGATCTGCACACAGATGGCCTGTCCTCCTGAAAACCCCTGCTGCAATCAATGTGGCGCGGGCCAGGTTCTTGTCGATGGAGCCTCGGCTACCGGTGCGTCGCTCGTGCTCGAGCAGAATGGTGAGACGTTTGCATGCGGCGGAAATAATTGCGACTACGACCAGAATTGCACGGTCGATCCGACCGGAAAGTACCGCGTGGTGGGCGTGTTTCGCACCGGGCAGTACCAGAACATGATCGAGGTCGAAAGCTATGAGCGGCTCGAGTACTGAGCCATCGTAGCTCCTCACCAATCATCGCCCGGCACATTGTGCCGGGCTTTTTTTGTGGAAATGCGATGGTCTCGAAGCCTTGCCAGAGCCTGGTAGGTCTCGGCGGTGGTTGTCATCAGGCGGTTTTTTCGCGATTCTGAAGGTCCACTACGAGACTCGGGATTTACGCATGACCGACGACGAACATCTACGACGAACGATCAAATTCGAGGACATCGATGTCGAAGATGAGGCTGAGACCGAGGCCGAAAACCTCCTCGACGGTCTCGCCGAGACCTCGGAGCACGTCGATGAGATGACCAACCCGTTTCGTCCAGCGCTTCGTCCCGAGCAGACAGTCAAAACCAACGTGCCCGAAGACTTGTTGGAAAAATCTCGTGCAGGCTCTCCCTCGCGTTCGTCACGAGGTGCGACCCGTAAGGTGCCGACCTGGATGCAGTTTTACGTGACGGTAGACGGGCGCGGCCGCATCGTCATCGATGCTCACGGAGCCGGGTTCGAACCCGGAGACCGCGTTCAGGTTCTCGTGCGCCCCGAAGACGAATGATCATTCGGGAAAGACCCGCTGGACTGCCGTCTGGAATGCGCTGCGCGCGGGGTCTACGTCGACGTTGATAAAGTGGCGTCCGATCCCATCGAGTCGCATCGGAATGGCCCCACCGCCCCCAGAAATCAGTGCCGGGATACCGGCATGAGTGAATGAGTCGTAGGTGTGTACGTGACCGTAGATGGCCTGGTCGACGCCGGCTTCTGCAAACGCCTTGATCAATTTATTGGCCTCGGCTCGGCTGGCAAAGCCGCCATTTCGGAATCCATCCGAGTCGAGCGGTGGAATGTGCATCATCACGAGGTGAGGTTGGTTTTCGCCGGCCTCGAGCCATTCCTCGAGGCGTTCCCACGTCGACGGGGCGATACTCGCGCTCGAAGAATCCAGCAGCGTGAAACGAACGCCACGGAACGTAAACGACGTGTTCGCGCGTCCCCAGAGTTCGTAGAAGAAGACCTCGGAGGCTCCCAATTCGTGATTGCCGATGGTTGCGTAGAGCGGGAAGGGCAGTGTCTGCATTTCTTCTTGAAACCGCAGCAATTCTCGTCGAGTCCCTTGCTCGGTGAGGTCTCCACTGATCAGACCAAAGCGAATCGTGTCGTCACGGCGCATCTCGTCGTAAATGTCCTGAACATCGTCGATCTGGTCTTGCACGTCTGCAAAGATGACGAACCTCCACTCTCCAGACGCGCTCGCATCGGGCGAACGGATTCGCAACGTTGCGTTCGCCGAAGTCTGGGACAGGTTCCACGCGCGATAGGTCGGAATCGATCGCTCGATCACGGTCGATGAGGTCTGACCTTCGACGACTTCGAGTCTGGCGTCCGGCAGCGCGTTTCGCACCTCGAGTACGAATGGTGACGAGACACCTCGAAGCTCGATCTCCAGCGTTGGGGCGTTTGCCCAGAGCACGGCTCGTCCGGGTTCGAACGAACGCACTGCAGCATGTCCGTCTCGCACCGAGATCGAGGTTTGCTTGGTGCTCGCAAAACCGACCTCGTTCTCTCGCTCGATGCGCTCTTCAGCAACCTGTAGACAGGAGATGCAACCCAGCGACACCAGAGCTATCCATAGAAATCGTTTCATCGGCTGCCTCCGTAACGATAAAGAATCCCGACGTTGGTCGCGTAGCTCGACCCCATCGCGAATGACGCAGCGACGCCGAGGCCACGCCATATCCCGTAGTCGGCCCTCAGGCCGAAATGGCCAGCGGGTCCGCTTCCGAGTCCTTCCACCTTCAGACCGCTCACATAGCCATCATGACGATGGTCATAAAAGATCTCGACTTCGCCCCATCCATCGGGATCGTCGGTCAGATAGAACCCCCAGCCAAATCCGCCGAGGAGGAGTGTGCTCGAGTCTGTGCCGATATCCGGTAGATCGTAGTCGTACGATCCGGTGGCAATGCCCGCATGAGCGTCGAAGAACGAACCCTCGAGAGTGGGCCCCAGCCAGCGCAAGTCGACACGACTACGAATTTCGATTTCGACGAAATTGTCTTCGACCCCGAAATCACCCCAGCTGTGATGAAGATAGCCAGCTCGCAGGTCGAGGGCGTGGCCATCATCGTCTTCGTGGTGTGCGGTAGCGCCGATCAGACGCCAGGAAAGTCCTATTTCGATGCGATAATTGTCGCCGTCGACCGCGTTTCGGAATCTTCCGTCGAGTGCGAAATCCGAGAATCTCCAGACAACGCCGAGGTCCATGAAATGCGTTGCTTCGGGGAGCGCGGGGTTGTGAACGTGTTGATAGCCGGCCAGGAGGTCGAGGTCGGGTTCGAGCAAAAAAGGACTGCCCAGCGCGCCACGGGCCGAGGCGACTCCGTAGACATCTGCAAAAAAGCTCGAAAAGAAAATCCCGGCTCCGCCGATTGTCGTCCATGTGAGTGGGACCACGAACTGGTCGGCTGCGCCGCTGACTGCAAGCCCTGCGATTCCGCCGACGATACCCGCGGCTCCGGTCAATTCGGCGAGCAAGAGCTTATATCCCGTCTCTTCTTCACCGAGCAGCCAGTGTCCGAAGCCATGAATGGCGAATCCCGGAAAGACCGCCCCGGAAAGAGCCCACTCCTGATCCAGGTCGAACTCGGCGTCGACGTCGGGTCGTGCGACCTCAGGCACGGGTTGCACCGCGTAGATCGGAGACGGCGCTAACGCCAGAAGCGCTGCAAGTGCGATGGCGTGCCGTTGCTTCGAATTCGACATGCAATGAGTCCACTGGGAGGCGAGTGCAATTCCCATGATGCAGGGATGCATGAGATCGTCTGAGGGTTGCGAAAAGACTTCAGACGGCGCGTAGGTGCTCTAGATGATGAGCCAGCGCCTCAGGAAGTGAGCTCTCATACTCGAAATTCGCGAGCCGCACATGAGCCAGGTGGAGCCAGAGGCGCCCCGGGAACCTCGGCACCTTGACGAATTCGGGACCCTGAAATCTTCGATCTCCAACGACCGAAAGACCGATGGACTGCATATGCTCGCGCACCTGATGGAGGCGCGGGAGGTCGGGTTGGAGCTCGACCAGCGACGCGAACCCGAAGGTCTCGATCTGTCGGTATTCGGTCAAGGCGTCGAGATTCACCCCGCGTCGGTAGAGGGGGCGTGCAATACGGCCTTCGTCGCGCGGCTCGGGGCCGATCATGGCAAGATAATTCGTTCGGATTTCGACTTCATCAGGGTCTCCTCCGACGACGAGGCCGCTTTCGTCGTAGTCGAGCTTGACCAGCCATTCGGCTGGCTGAGTGCCCTGCTCGATGAGCCACTCGTGCAAATTGGGGCGCCCTGATTCGAGTTCGACCGACCAACCCACGGGCTTTTCGACCACCAGAAAGGGATCGGTTTCAATGACCGACGGCTGCGTTACGCGCTCATCCACCATGCGTGACTCGAAATTCGAGGATGCTTGAATGCCCCGATTGTGCATTCTGGACGGCGCGGTCGCAAGCGGCCAGAGGCGGTCAAGCCCGGGTTGGGGACGCTTGCGATTCATTGCGACGGGTCACGGTAGTTTGCGTCGCGTGAACACCGCTTGTTGCGCGTGCCGAGGTGTGCCTTCCCCGTACATCCTCACCTCGCCATTGACACGAAATTCCCATCGACGGCGGTCACGGGCCTCTCCGGTCTCGTGAACAATCTCAATCTTCAGATTGCCGATATTCCACTCTTTAATCGTCTTCATGCTCATCTCCTACTCCTTCTTCGCATGCCTCGTGACCGTAGAATTGCAAATACTCTGCCGTTCTTGGAGCGCGGGGCGATCCACGAGTGATAGCGACGGTTTGCGGTGTGGCTTCGACAAAACGGGCCGACGAGACGTGGCGGGATCAGGGCATTCATGTCAGGGGGCGATGGAAATTCGTCGTCCATCTGCGTCGAATTTGACGCGGATGACAAGGTCGGCGATCATCGGCGCGGTCTGCGATGTAAATCCGACGGAGACCTTCCACACGGAGACGAGATTAGTATGAAGTTCATGAAGTTTTTACTCGCCATGGCGATGATTCTCACGACGTTCGCATTCGGTTGCGGTGACGACTCGAGTGAATCCGACAATAATGCCAACAACACGAGCAACAACGCGAACAACCAGAACAACGCGAATAATGTGGATGGTCGCGTCTCGCAGGTTGCGGCACTGCAAGGAGACGCGAGCGCGGGGCAGCCGCAATTCGAGGCCATCTGTGTGACATGCCATGCAACGGATGGAACGGGCGTCGACGGCCTCGGGAACGATCTCACGGTCTCGACCCTTTCGCAGGTCGAAGTCATCGATACGATCATCAATGGTCGTGGCCAGATGGTGGGCTACGACACATCGCTCGAAGATCAGGAAGTGGCGGACATCGCTGCCTACACATTGCAGTTTCGGCAGTAAGCGCGGGCGAAAACGCCGCTCACGTAAAATTCTTGCAACGATGGGGCTATTCGGTCTAATGTCTCTGCATTCTGTTACGCAAAGAAAACTATACCTTTTTAGGGAGCTTATTGATGAGAATCACAAGGCTGTTGATGATTTTTGGTCTCATGCTGGCGCTTGTTGCTGGCTGTGGTGATGATGATTCGTCGAATAACGACAACAACACGAATAACGTCAACAATACGAACAACGCCAACAACACGAATAACGATACAAACAATCAGAACAATACGAATAACGCCAACAACACAAATAACGATACAAATAACCAGAACAATACGAATAACGCCAACAACACGAACAACCAGAACAACACCAACAACACGAACAATCAGAACAACACCAACAATCAGGTCACGTTGGTCGTCGAAGTCTCAGACCAGACCGCCTCACCGGCCGGCGAAGTAGTTGTCGACCGAGTCGTATCGGACGGCCCCGGCTGGATTGTGATTCATGAAGATGATGACGGTTCGATTGGCGGTGTGATTGGCCAGAGCGCGGTGGCAGATGGTGAATCGACCGATGTGACTGTCACCCTCAGCCGCGATGCTGTGGACCAGGAAACGCTCTATGCGATGCTGCACATCGACGCTGGTGAAGTCGGAACGTACGAGTTCCCTGGTGATGACGTCCCAGCACTGGACGCTGACGGCAATCCGATTGCGCCGGCATTCACGGTTACGGTCGAAAGTCCCGATAACCGCGTGGGTGTTTCGAATCAGACGCTGACGCTCTCGACCATCGTCACGATCGATTCGGTCGAGTTGCTCGTCGATGGTTTTGTGGTCATTCACGAAGACGATGGCGGCAATCCGGGGGCTGTGATCGGAAATACGTTCGTCGCCCAGGGAACGGCAGCTGACGTCGAAGTCGAACTCGAACGGCCCGCAGTCGACGGTGAGACCCTCTTCGCCATGCTTCATGTCGACGATCCCACCGACGGCGACTACACCTTCGACGGTCAGAATGGAGAAGACGCCCCGGCGACCGACATGGATGGAAACGTGGTCACCGAACCCTTTGACGTCACCGTTGCGGCTGGTACTCCCGCTATTCGCGTGACCATCACCAATACCGGCACTACGGCCTATCAGTTCTCGATGGTCGAGCCAGCTCTCTACGCCGACGATTTCGCGAATGGAGACAATCCCGCGATCAGTCTGCGACAGGACTGGCGCTACGAATTCGTCAATACGTCGTATCCCACTCACCCGCTCGAGTTCATCGACCAGACGCGCATGCAGCCGCGCCCAAATGATACGGTTCTCGTCGGTCAGGACAGCGCAGGCTCGCTCTCGGGTGATACCGACGTCAATCTGGTCGAGAATGGAGATACGTTCCAGATCACCCTGGCTGGTCCGCTGGTCAGCGGCATTCGGGGATACCGTTGCGCAGTCACGAATCACGTGAACATGCGCGGCACCGTGAACGTCCTGCAGTAAGAGACGGACCCGAAATCTTCGAGGCCGGGCACAGAGCTGCCCGGCCTTTTTTTCGGAACGAAGAGGTCAGGCCGGGCAGATGCCCGGCTTTTTGTATGGGTGGAGAAGCTCTTCGAGAATCAGAGAATCATCACGATGATCGCGACGAAGAGCAGAAGTGAGAGAAACGCGAGGGCAGCGACCATGCCCACAACGGCAGGCCAGAACCATGGTTCTTTGACGGCGAGGTCGTTCAGCCGTCCGACGGGTAACCACGAGGGCGCCGCGTTCGGGATCTTCGCAAGAACGCCGCGGTCTTCTGCTCGGCCGTCGAGCGATTCGAGAGCGCGCAAAAGCGCGTCTGCAGACGGAAATCGGTCCTCGGGCTTTTTCTGCATCGCGCGCAAAATCACGTCTTCGAATTTTTTGCTCACCCG
>CAYFTY010000092.1:0-9672 GCA_964346045.1 uncultured Bradymonadales bacterium
ATGACCTGCACAATCCCCTCGCGCAGCGTGTCGTTGTCTTCCACCACCAGTATGCGTGCCATCTTATTCTCCCGACGGTCTCGATGCGCTGCCGACGATAGCTCAGTCCTCGATCGCCCCGCAAGGCCTCAACCGAGCCAACCCTCAGGGATGGTATCGTCTGCCGCGGCCTCGACCTCGTCGTCGAAGGGGATTGTGAACTCGACCACCGTCCCGCTTCCGTTCTCGCTCTCGATCGTCATCGTGCCGCCATGGTCTTCCATGATGCGACGGGTCAACGAGAGACCGAGCCCGCTGCCTTTCTCTTTGGTCGTAAAGAACGGGGTGAGAACCTCGTCGAGCTTATCTTCGGGGATTCCCGGGCCGTCGTCTTCGACGATGATCTTTCGCATCGCCCCTTCGTCGCGGATGGATAGACGGATCGTGCCTTCACCCTCGATGGCCTGGTGGGCGTTTCGAATGCAGTTGATCACGGCGCGCCTGAGTTTTCCGCGATCGGCAGTCACTTCGACTTCATCGGGATCGACATCGGTCTCGAAATCACAGCCGGCATCACGACATTCGGCGCTGAGTAGATCTCGTACCTCGTCGACAAAATCGCGCCCGGAGAACCGCTCGCGGTCGAGCGGTGCATCGCGCGCGAAATCGAGAAAATCAGCCACGACCCGCTCGAGATAATCGAGCTCGCGTTGGATTCGCTCGACCTTTTCGAGTTCGTCGGCATCTGAGTTGCGCTCGCGAAGATCTTCTTCGAGGAGCCCGACAAAGAGCTTCATGCCGCCGAGCGGATTTCTCACTTCGTGCGCGATTCCCGAGAGCATCATCTGCATCTGGCGATCGCGCCGAACGACATCGCGTCTCATCTCGTCGAAGACACTTGCGAGAAACTGGATCTCGTCGGCTTTGCTATCGTCGTGTCCCTGGGCGTCCTCTGCCGCTAATACGGCCGCTTCGTAATCGCCGCGTCCGAGCCGACGCGCGGCCTCCACGAGATCGTTCACGGGTCGGGTGATGCGCCTCGAGACCAGCGTCGATACGACGATCACGAGTAGGATTCCCATGAAAGACAAGACGGTGAGCACGGTGGCGAAATCTGTGAGCAGATCAAAATACTCGGCGCTGCCTTCGACCCCCAGAACGGCGACCGTCTCATCCTCGAGACGCACGGGGACGTAGGCGGTCTTGTAGAGCATTCCGTCTCGCCCCTCGTAGAGCACGCTCGTGGTCGAGCGGACCTCATCGAAGGCTCTCCCGATCTCGACGCGGTCTTGCTCGAGTGCGTAGAGCTTGTCGCCAAACGCGATGTCTTCTTCGGTATCGACGAGACTCTGAAGCTCTCGGTCGAAGAGAAAGACACGACGAACTCCTGTCTGCTGCCGCACGTCCTCGAGCTTTTCACGGATGCGCGCAATGACCCGTGTCTTATCGGCATCGAGACGTTCGAGTTGTTTGGCATCAAACCCGTCGGACATGCCCGCAGACACCGTCACCCCGATCGAGACCAGGCGCTTACCCAGCTCGTCTTCTAACCCCTGGCGACTCGCGAAGTAGGTAATCAGGCCGTAGAGCAACAAGATCAGGAGCGTCGGCAGCAGAAAAGCTGCCGTGATCTTGGAGCGCAGCGTAAAGGCGGAGGTCTTCATCTCGCGACCAGTGGAATGAAAACGATCGACTCCGTTGTACAGTTTGTGGCGGCATGGGTCACGCGCAGCGATTCCTTTGACCTGCCTCATGCCACGGGATAGAGTCACGGAGGTGCCTGAGCACGGCCATTGATGCGGCTCGGGAGCCAACCAGGCTTTGAGAGAGTTCATGACCGACCCGGAAAACGCCCAGGCGCCCCAGAACGAGGGGGAAGACGCGGCGGGCGAAGACGGGCCCGAGGACGGGGCCCCATCGAAGCAGAAAGACACGCTGCAGGGTCTTGGTGCCAACCTGCGACTTCCACGACCACGTGCATCTACGGTGCACTCGGTCAAACCCGCGACGACACTCGACGAATCCTCCGAAACCCAGGACGGCTCGGATCAAGACATTTCTTCCGGATGGAAGAGTGTTCCTCTCACCGAGCTCTCGATCCCGAGCCCGGAGGACGTGCGGAGCACTGCAAAGGCGGCGCCCATTCCGGGTGTCGCGCCTGATGGGGATTTCGAATCGGAATCCACGCAGATGGCCGACGGGCTCGTCGTCGAAAGCCACGATCTCGACGACGATTTCGACGGTGGAGAAGCCACCCAACTCGGCATTCCCGACGAGTTCATCGAAGAAGATGCAGAGATCCACGATGCGCGTCTGGGCGTCGCGCAGACCGCCGCCGTCGAGCCCGTCGAACTCCCCGAGAACCCTTCTGAAGAATCGTTCGAAGCTGTGCGACGTCCGCAGTCGGATTTTCAGCTAGAGGCTCCACTCCCGGCGCCGATCAAAAACGACCAAGCTCATGAGCCGGCAGATACTGCACCCGTCGAGGAGTTCGAGGATCAGAAAACCGAGGTCTTGAACTCCCCATTCGAATCCGAACCTGCGGTTGCCAAGCTCCATGCGCTCGAGGGGCCCGTAGCCGGGCAAGAATTCTTCGTGACCCAGCTGCGCAATACGATCGGTCGAGGTGAGGGAAACTCGATCATGATCGCCGACCCGGCCATGAGCCGGCAGCATATGGAGCTCACCAAGAATCCCGACGACTCGTACACCGTAAGAGACCTTCAATCCGTCAACGGAACAAGCCTCAATGGCACCCGTATTCGTGAATCGGACCTCTATCACGGCGACCGTGTCGAGGCGGGAAAGACGGTCTTTCAATTCCTGGTGCGAGGCGGCGCGCAGCAGCCGAGTGCCAATCGACACCTGATACCCGCGGCATCAGCCACCATGACCGGCGGATTCCCTGCGATGGACCCGAGGCCGTCGCTACCGCCCGCGCAGCAACCTCCTGATCAACTCGCAAAGCTCTCTACGATCGTGACGGTCGTCGCCGGCGTCATCAGTCTGATTCTGGTGTTCGGCATTGGATTCTTGCTCCTCGATGGGGGACTTCCCGGTCAGGATGCGACGCCCGAAAAAACGGCCAGCGAGATTTATCTCGAAGCCGTCGAATCGGTGAAGAGCCGAGACTGGCAAGAGGCCGAGCGCAAATTCGTCGAGGCCCATGGGCTCGACGATGGCCTCTCCATCGAGGCCCAGATGGAGCGCATCAAAAAAGAAAAGGCTGCACAGCAGTCGTACGAGACGCTGCTCGAGAAATACAAAGCGGGCGAATACGACGAAGTGGCCAGGCTCGCCCGCGCGATTCCCGACGACAGCGTCTATCATGCCGAAGCCACGGAGCTTGCCAGCAAACGCGAGAAATTCGCGCTCGACACCGTCTACGGACGCGCACAGGCGGCCGCCACGCGTGAAGATTTCGATGCAGCTCTCGAGCACATCGACGAAGTGCTTCGACGATCACCCAATCACCGTGGAGCACTCGCTCTGCGCGACCGTATCGAAGAAGAAATCGAAGAGGCGGCACGCGCCGATGAAGAAGCGGCCGCCGAAAAGGTCGCAACACGGCAAGATGCCCCTTCGAGAGACCAGCCCAAACGCGACGCTTTTGACATCGATCTCGACGAGCCTGCCCCGAAAAAGACCAGCCGTCGATCGAAGAGTCGCATCATCAACTTCACGCGCGGCTATCAACTCTATCGGTCTAAGGAGTTCGACAGGGCGGCTGATTTCTTTGCCGAAGTTGGCCGTGAGCGTTCTGGTCCGGGCGCGCGCAGGGCTGCGCGAAGCGCCCGAGACATCCGCGCTTTTGCTGCGAGCTACCAGGCCGGCAAGAGAGCATTTTCGACCGGCAACTGGTCGGGCGCGCGGGGCCCACTCAAACGCGCCTATCGGCTCGACGCTGCAATCTCGGGTGACCGAGCCTACCACCGGGCTGAATTAGCCGGCATGCTCGCTACGACCGTCGCAAATATTGGCCTGCAGTCGCTCGCGTCCAAAAAGTACGCCAGCGCTCGAAAGCAGCTGGATCGAGCCCGCGCCTATGATTCATCGGCGTCGGAGGTAGGCGCGCTGGACAAGAAGGTCCGTGGAGAGGCCCGCGCGCTCTATATCAAGGCCGCCAACCTGCGAAAGAAAGACCCGCGGGTGGCCGCCGAGCTCTGTCGAGACATCATGGCCATGATGCCTTCCAAAGATGCGACGCACCAGAAAGCGAAGCGCTTGCTCCAAGAACTATGAAGGCGTTGCGTTCGGGAGTCGCTCCTGTATATACTTGCGGGGTAAGGCTGCGGGTCTGCGAGCGCGATTGCAGACATCGGCGCCAGGAAGCATCGCTTCCGATGAATCTCTAAGACATAAGTCGGGTTGAAAGAGCCCACAGACCGCCGGCAGCGGTGTAGATGTAGGAGCAACTGGCGGCGAACGCCATTCCATTCAATTTCGCGCGTCTGACGCGCTATCTCAAACATTGCTTCAGTTGCGAACCGGGTCGCACGATGCGACCAACTGAGAGGAGAGTAATGGGCAAACATAACAAAGGTGGCCGACGCCGTCGTCGAGGTCGACGGGGCAAGCGCCGCAACAACAACAACAATCGCAAAAAGCGCAATGGCCGGAAGTCGGCACGCTCCGACAAATTCGGGGGTCGCGAACCCACCGAAGAGGTGACGCGGCCTGATGGACCGCTCGATTTGAATGCGTTCAACCTCTTCTGTTCGTACTGGCTCGGCATTACGCCCGACAATCGGTACAAAAAGCCCAACCCGAATCGGACGGCTCAGCACTTCCACAAATCGCCAGACGACATCGAGTCGGCACTGCGTAACTGCGGAATGGACAAACACACCCTGCGCAGCGTCGATTACGACTTTTCACTCGCCCAACTCGACGTGAAAGTCGCACCAGACGGGATCGATAAGATGGAGCTGGCCCGGCCGCTCTTCGAGGAATTCATGGAAGTGAACCCTCATTTCGTCGATTGGTCCGAAGGCGACGACACCGAAGAAGACACGGCTGAGTGAGGCTCTACGTTTGACAGTCGCTCAATACGACGCGTAGGGTCCATATTCGAGAAAACCTAAGCCCAGGGCGCTTCATGTCCGACGAAGAGATGGAAGAAATCGAGGGAGAATCTCCTTTTGGCCCGCCGCAAGAGCGGGACAAGCCGCTGATCATGATCGCGGACGACGATATGGAGATTCGCAATCTCTTGAAGACCTTCTTCGAGGATCAGGAGTGCGACCTGATCGAGAGCTCGGATGGCGCTGAAGCGCTCGAAAAGATCATTATCAACAAGCCGAATCTCGTCGTGCTTGACGTGATGATGCCCGAGTTGAATGGCTGGCAAATCTGCAAATACGTGAAATCACGCGACGAGTACTCAGACGTTGGCGTCATCATGCTCACGGCCATCGGGCCGGTGAATAATGAGCTCACGTCTCCTCTCTTCGGCGCAGATGATTATATCGACAAGCCTTTCGACTTCGATGAGCTCGAGTTCAAGGTCCGAAAAGTGCTCTCCGATAAACGTGCTCCCGGCGCCGAAAGCGGCTGAATTCGCCCGAATGACCGGAACTCAAAGTGACTCGCATGCCGCGGACTCTCCCGGCGTGCCTTTCGTATTTCCGGCCAGAGTCGTCGTTTCCTGACACCAATTTTCGGGTGCGTCATTGCCGGATGGAGTCTCCTCGCCAACGACGACGCTCAGCGCGACGTCTTCATCCAGCGGCCGATCCACAGTCTCGGCCCCGAGTTCATTGACGAGGGTACCATTATTCCATCGCACACGATCGAATTCCTGCAGCTCGACCCCGTCGAAGTACTTCAATTCGAGGAGACGTTCGCCGCCGTTTGCAAGTGACGCATCCTGGCCGTATCTCCCCCAGTCGAAAAACGTGCCTGTTTCGAGGATGTCCGAGAGTGGGACCTCGTCGGTCTGATAGCGGATGAAGACGAAATACTCACCTGGCTGGATATCCTTCAGCTCGCCGTAAATGCGCACCTGCTCGCTGCTCGAGGGAAACGGGATGCTGATGAGCGACTGCGAGGCAGTGTCGATATTTTCGATACTGAAAGAAATCGCCCGAGGATCAGCCGGACCGCCACCGATATTCTTGATTTCGACGTATTCGCCCACCTCGCCGGTAATACCCGAGCTGGTCTGGCTGGTGTTGATCAACAATTCGGTAATGACGAGTTGGGGCTCTCCTTGCGGTAGATCGGGCGGATCAGAGATATCTTGTTCGTCGGGAAGATCAACCGTGACGTCTCCACCATCGGTCGGCGGTGCCTGCGTGTCGTTCCCGGCGTCGAAGTTGATGATCAGCGGTCCCTGGTAGGGGAACTCATCGAGGTCGAGCCCCAGATTGCAGCCGCTGCACATCAAGAGCACCGCCGCAACGAAGAGTCGTGCCGATATGTGGGTTACGCTCTTCATGCGGCGATGGCTCTTCCAGTTCGTGGAGGGACTCAGAGCGACTCTTTGATCTGCTCGACGACTTCACTGTACGAAGTGTTTTCGACCACACGCGCCATCAGGTCCGTGTATTTCTCGACGAGGTCCATACGCCCTTCGCTGCGATAGTGCTCGAGGATCTCGTGCAATCGTACGAAGGTTTTCTCGCTATTGACGAAATACTGTGCGGCCTCGACGGTCGCCTGCAGGCCCGCTCGGCTCACCGAAGGTGCCGTCGCCTTGAAGACGAAATCGACTCCTTCGCTGTTCAGAATCCCGACCGTGGCTTCGGCTTCGGCTTCGGATCCGTCTTCTGGATGCTCCGCTGAAATCAGGCCGCGGATATCGAATTGCGAGAAGCTGATGGAACGCAACGACGGGTAGTCGTCGGCGAGTCGCTTCTTCAGCGCATCGAAGAACGCGTCGATCGTGCCCACGCCCTGTCCTTCGACGGTCATCTCACCCCCGTCCTCGTTCACGAGATGCGCGCTGATGCGACACGTCTCCTCCTCGAGGCTTTCGGTGACATGATACGATTTCACGTACATATGTACGTAATCGTCCTGAAGTATTTCCTTCATCAGGGCGATCATTTTGCTCTGTTTCGAATCCATTCTCTTCCTCGTCATGGTGACTCGGCGGTCCATCCCTGGACGTCATCGCGTGATCGTTAAGCTGACGCGCGGCGTTCGATCCGGTACAATCTTTTCGTTCCGGACATTCACTAGCGAGCGCGCATGTCATCCGAGCACTACGATGCCCCCCAATCGCCGAATTCGCAAGGGTCGCAGTCTGCGGCCGTTGCGCGCGAATTGTCCACGTATATGACAGATAAGGACGCCGAAAAATTCTGTCAGCTTTTTGCCGATGGACTCCGATCGGGCGTCGGATACGCACGTATATTGGACTTCATGGAGCGACAAAAACTCGACCCAAAGATGACAGCGCGTTTACGAGCAGCCGTGCTCGAACACGGTGACCAACTCGGAGAAGCATTCGCGAGATTTGGGATTCTCGACGCTCCCGCCCGAAAACTCGTCCTGGTCGGCGAAGAACAGGGAGCTCTACCGGAGACCTTTGCAGAACAGGCTCGCGTCTACGGGATGCGCTACAAACGCAAGAAGCAGGTCCTCTGGGGCCTCGTCGAGCCGGCGATTGTCTTCTGTCTGGGCGTGTTTTTCTTCCGCAATATCTTTGGCTCCATCATCGAAGCCACATTCGCGGCCGACACCTGGGGCATCCTCGGAGATATCGCGATCCAGTCTTCGATCCAGACGGCGATCTTCTTTCTATTCGCCGGCGGGATCGGATACGTCTGGCTGAATTTGCCGGTCGATTCTTCGTTCCGTGAAGCGATGTCGCGCCTCTGGTTTCGCGTGCCCATCGTGTCGACACCTCTACGGCTCGAGGCCGTAGCCATGTTCGCACGCTACATGAGGCAATCGATACGAAGCGGAATGGATATTTTCCGTAGCATCGAGCTGGCTTCTGAAGCAACCAATAGCCCCTGGTTCATGGAGAGTGTCGACAAAGCCTTCCAGGTGCTCGAAGCAGGGTATCCACTCGACCAGGCACTCAGCACCATGAAGGGTATGCCCGACGAATTCATCGACTATGCCGGCATCGGTGAAGAGACCGGTCGTCTCGAAGAAAACCTCCTCTTTCTCGCCGAGCGTTACGAAGAGCAGGCCGAAGAAGCGTACGAACGGTCGCTCGCTGCTTTCATCTACATCGTCCGCATTCTCTTTATCGTGGCGATTATGGTGCTCGCGGTCTTCGGCGGCGTCTTCGAGATGGTGCTGGATTTCTAAAAAAGAAGGCCTTTTGGACACAGAAGAAAGGCCTCCCCGCTTTTGTGTCATCATTCCAGAATTTGCCCTGCTCTGGCGATACCTGGACCAGCGCAAGGTCGTCTTGCTCGGGGCCGTCTGGAAACCAGGCTTTCGAGCTATCCTGCCAGCGCGCTGCGATCGCGTCGTCGTCCGTGACGACCTCCGCGCGTCTGGAGAGCAAGAGAAACGTCGCTCGGTTCTGGCAGGAGACATTCACCTACAAAACTCAAGCTTTCGAAGACCTGCTGTGGCTCATTGCCCCTTGACCAGCCGCACCGACCGGATCGCGTCGGGGTCGTCGGAGATCTCTCGGGCACGCTCGACCAGTGCTTCGAGAGCGCTCTCATCCAACGGCTCGTCGATGGCGCTGAGGTCGTAGGCAAAGCCATAGTCTGGGAAGTCACGATGCGACGATTCGAGGTTGCTGAGGCCAGCATCGAAGATGGTATCCGAAACGGCCTTCTTTGTACCGCGTGCATCGGAGTGCACTACCGCGAGGATATACGGTGGCTTGGCGCCGCTCACGCTGATGAGGTTCCCGGGACTGTAGACCGTATCTCGCACGGTTCCATACGTATTGAAAAGATGCGTCGTGTTGGCCATATGCCGCGCGATCCTAGGTTGGGCTTCCTGCGTCGCGGCACCGATATGAGGTGTCGAGACGATCTCGGCGATCTCACCGTAGGGATTGTCCCATGAGTCCTTGTCCGAGCCTGGCTCTTCGGGGAAGACATCGACCGAAGCGTAACGAACTTTCTCGTCTTTGACGGCGCGGATGAGGTCTTCGGGCTCGAAGAGAAATCCGCGCGCCAGGTTGAGGAAGATACGAGGGCTATTTTCCTCTCGTTCGGCCCCCATCTGGGCAAATTGTTCGTAGCTCAGAACGCCACGATTACTGCGGCCCCTGTAGTCCTCAGCCGAAAGGTGAACCGTCACGAAGTCTGACTTTCGGAAGACATCGTCCATGGTGTCGCATGATGTCCAGCCGAGCGTCTGCCCGACTTCTCGAGCCAGATCGCGGTTATCGTGAAAGACCACATCCATATCAAAGGACTCGGCCATCTGCGCGACGGCCTTTCCGATATTTCCAAGACCGATGATGCCGATCGTTTTGTCTTTGAGTTCGTAGCGACGGATGTTGTCTTTGCTCCAGACCGAGTCGCGAGTCTTGTCGACCGCGTCGAAGACGCGCCGCGCCAGGCAAATGAATTCGCCGAAGACGAGCTCGACGACCGAACGCCCGTTCGAGATCGGATCGTTCATGACGAGTATGCCCTCGCGAGCGCATGCTTCTTTATCGACCGAATCATCGCCGATGCAGCAGAGCATGATGGCCGCGAGGTTCTCGGACGCCGTCAAAACGGCTTCGTCGACCTCGAATCGGCTCCTCTTGAAAATCAGGTC